>DWYJ01000065.1 GCA_019118745.1 Candidatus Desulfovibrio gallistercoris
TCGCGGAAGTCGTCGATCAGGTGGTGGGTGAACTTCAGGCCGGTCAGCTTGAAGAAGCTTTCCCAGCCGATGCGTTCGGCCCAGTCGCCCAGACGTTCGTACTTGTTGGCGTTGGCGGCGTAGACTTCGACGATGTGCTTCACCGTCTTGGTCAGGCTGGGCCAACGGGGAGGTTCGTTGGGGATGTAACCCACGACGACCTTGGAGAACTTGGGCATGCTGATGCGGTTGGACACCTTGCCGCCCACCATGATGGCGATGCCGTCGCCTTCGTGGTCGGCGATGGGCAGGGCGGGGCACATGGTGTAGCAGTTGCCGCAGTACATGCAGCGGTCCTGCTTGATGGCGATGGAGTTCACCTTCTTGCCGTCATGTTCGACCTTGGTGGGACGGACGGCAGCGGTGGGACAGGCGGCCACGGCCAGCGGGATCTCGCACAGCTGGTCGGCCCATTCGTGGTCGATCATGGGCGGTTTGCGGTGGATGCCCACCAGGCCGATGTCGGAGCAGTGCACGGCGCCGCACATGTTGATGCAGCAGGCCAGGGAGATGCGCACGGGCGCGGGCAGGCGCATGTTCTTGAAGTCCTCGAACATGGCGTCCATGACGCATTTCACGGGGCCGGAAGCGTCGGTGGCGGGGGTGTGGCAGTGCACCCAGCCCTGGGTGTGCACCATGTTGCTGATACCGGCGCCGGTGCCGCCCACGGGAAACTTGAAGGAACCGCCGTCGAACTTGCGGCTGTTGAGCTCGTCGCGCAGGGCCTTCATGGTGTCTTCGTCTTCCACCATGAACTCGATGTTGCTGCGGGTGGTCCAGCGCAGGTAACCGCCGCAGTACTTGTCGGCGATGTCGCACAGTTCGCGGATGTGGGTGATGGACATGGTGCGGGTGCCGCCCACGCGGACGGTGTACACCTTGTCGCCGCCCTCGGCCACGTGCATCAGCACGCCGGGCTCGAGGATCTCGTGATACAGCCACTTGCCGAAATTCTTTTTGATGACCGGCGGGAAGAACTCATCATACTTGCGGGGACCGATATCGGTGATGCGCCCTTCCATGGGCTTGGCCGGATTGTAGCCGGAAGAAATAAAAGCCATGGTCTTTCTCCCTTACACTAGCGTTGATGGCGTTTGCGGAATTCGGCCAGGTCGCGGTTCCAGCCGCCGGGCACTTCCTCTTCCTTGAAGAAGATGTACGGGTTGGAGCGGGGAGCCGTGACGTGGTACGGAGCGGCCTCGGTGTCGGTGACTTCGAGCAGCTTCTGGAAGGAAAGACGCTTCATGGTCTCGCCCACGCGTTCGCGGTTCTTGCCTTCTTCCATCCACCAGTCCCAGATTTTTTCGATGACTTCCTTGATCTCGGTATACGGCGCTTCACAGGAGATGAAGGGCACCAGCAGCGAGCCCATCTGGGCGCCGTCCACCACGGGGGCCTTGGCGCCCACCAGGATGCTGGCGCCGCGTTCGTCACCGATGTGCAGGGCGCGGGGCATGGTGTTGATGCAGTGCATGCAGCGCACGCAGTCGGCGGTCTTGATGGAGAGCTTGGAGCCGTCCCAGCTCATGCACTTGGAGGGGCAGAGGTCGATGACTTCCTTCTGGATGTCGAACTTGCCCCAGTCGCGGCCGGAGTGCGCGCCGGCGTTGGGCGCGAATTCACCGTCCACATAGGCTTTGACGGCGTCCTGATCGATCTTGATGTCGTCTTTCCAGGTGCCGACCACGGCGAAGTCGGAACGGGCCATGGCGCAGACGCAGCCGTTGGGGCAGCCGTCGAACTTGAACTTGAATTTGTAGGGGAAGGCCGGGCGGTGCAGCTCGTCCTGATAGTCCATGGTGAGCTGGTAGCACATGTCCTGCGTGTTGTAGCAGGCGTATTCGCAGCGGGATTGACCGAGGCAGGCGGCCGGGGTGCGCAGGTTGGAGCCGGAGCCGCCGAGGTCGTTACGCAGGTTGTGGGTCAGCTCGTGGAAGATCTCTTCCAGCTGCGGGGTCTGGGTGCCGAGCAGCACGATATCGCCGGTGGAGCCGTGCATGTTGGTCAGACCGGAGCCGCGCAGGTCCCAGATGTCGCACAGGCCGCGGAGGAATTCCGTATTGTAGTATTTGCCGGAAGGCTGGGCCACACGGATGGTGTGGAAGTGGGCCACGCCGGGGAATTTTTCGGGCTGGTCGCAGTAGCGGCCGATGACGCCGCCGCCGTAGCCGAACACGCCCACAATGCCGCCGTGCTTCCAGTGGGTCTCCTTTTCTTCATAGGAGAGCTCAAGGACGCCGAGCAGATCTTCCGGGGCGTCCACCGGGATCTGGTAGTCCAGATTATCGGGATTGGCCGCACGGTGCGCCGCTTCCTGCTTGATGTCGGACACGAAGCTCGGCCAGGGGCCGCTTTCCAGCTGGTCCAGAAGGGGAGTTGCGTGTTTTGCCATTGCCGTACCTCCACATTAATGACAACGATTTTTCGTTAAACACTTGCTGGCGCTTGCCAGTACCGGCATGTGCCGCTGGTGGAGCAATAGTAGCAACGTAAAATCATTTTCTCAATACTCTTCATGGAAAAAAGTAAATACTCGACATGGATAAGAGTGTGTAACGCGCCTGTCTCGTCGTGATGTACGGCAAATGTCGATGGTCGATGTGTACTTAGCAACGAAATTTAGTTGTAAATAATATCAAAAAAGCGCAAGAAAAGGCATAAATAGGACATTTACAACTTTTTTTCGTTTTTTTTGAGGGGCAGGAAAGGCGGAGTCAGGCGAACGGAGAATCAATTTTGGTGCAATAAATACACGACATCCTGCGCCGACGGCGACAGGGGCAGGCAGCGGCCGTGGCGGCGCAACCAGGCCAGCATGACGCGGCGGGATGCGCCGCCCGCATCCGGCAGCAGCAGGAGCGGGCCGGGCCCGCCGTGCCGGACAAGATGGGCGAGAAAGGCGGGGATGGCTTGCGGGGCCGTGCGGCGGTCAGGCATGCCGCAAAAGACCGCCGTGCCGCGCGGCGCAAGGGCCACCAGCCAGCAGCCGTCCAGGGCGGGGCGATGGGCCGCCGCGGGGAGGGGATACGGCAGGCAGCGCAGGAGGAAGAGCGGCGGTACGGGCTGGACCTGCCGGAAGTGACCGCCGCGCAGGAGCCGGGCGCAATCCTGCCGGAGGCGGGCGAGCGCCTCGCGCCGCTCCGGCGGCAGCGTCAGCCCCCATTGCTGGAAAAGACGCTGCACCGTCCAGCGGGAGGGACATATGCCGCATTGGGCCTGCACGGTGGCGGTCAGGCTGTCCCGCGTCCAGAGGAGCGGACCGGTTCCGTCCGGACAGGAGGGCAGGTTCTCCATGACGAAGCGGGCCAGATCGCCGTCCATGCCCCGCTCGATGGTCCGGCTTGCGGGCCGCCCTTTGCGGCCGCCGTGCAGAGCCGTCGTGCCGCCGTCCCGAAAGGCCTTCATCCAGGCCGCCACCGTGGAGCGGCTGACGCCGAAGACCGCCGCCGCTTCGGTCTGGTTCAGCTCTCCGACCGTGATGGCCTCCACAGCCTTGCGGCGCATGAGGTACAGGGTCTCCGGCGAAAGGCGGCGTGCGTCACGCCCCGGCATGGCTGCCGTCCTCCATGCCGCACGTACGGCGGGAGATGCCGTATTTTTTCAGCCGGGAGCAGAAGGTCGTGGGGCTGATGCCCAGCAGGGCGGCCGCGCCGTCCGGGCCGTAGATCTTGCGGCCGCAATGCTCCAGCGCGCGGATCAGATTGTCCCGGGCAAGGGCGACCATTTCCCTTTCCGTATAGACCCGCCCCGCTGCTTCCGGCGGCAGGGCTCCAGCGCGCAGGCTCGCGGCAAGCTGCCCGGCGTCGAGGCGGCCGTCAGGCGCGGTGATGAGGGCCCGCAACAGGATATTGCGCAGTTCCCGGACATTGCCGGGCCAGTCGTATGCCTGCAGGACGGGCAGGACATCCGGGGGCAGCGTCGAAGCGGGGCGGTGCAGCTGCGCGGCAAAGGCGGACAGGAAGTGCCCGGCCAGCAGGGGGATGTCCTCCTTGCGCTCCCGCAGGGGAGGCACGTCCAGCGCAAGGACATTGAGCTGGTAATACAGATCCTCCCGAAAGCTTCCCTGCCGTACCTGCTGGAAAAGATCCGCATGCGTCGCGGCCAGGAAGCGGGTGCGCACCGGGCGGCGTGTCCGGTCGCCGGGCCGCAGGAACGAGCCCGAATGGATGATGCCCAGCAGCTTGCCCTGCACTTCCAGCGGGATGTCGTTGACGTTCTGGAGGAGGAGCGTGCCGTGCTCCGCGGCTTCAAGAAAGCCCACATGCACCGCGTCGCCCTGACGTTCTCCCAGGAATTCCCGTTCGAACTGCGCCGGAGAGATGGCGGCGCAGTCCACCTTGACCAGCGGGCCGCCCGCCACGGCGCTCTGACGGTGCAGTTCGGCGGCCACCGCGCCCTTGCCCGTGCCCACCTCGCCGGTGATCAGGACGGGCGCCGCCGTGAAGGCCACACGGCGGATGCTCTCCCAGAGCGCGCGGATGGCCGGGCTCTCGCCCACAAGCTCGGGGCCGGGGGCGGCGCTGTCCCGCTGCAGATAGGTATTCTCGATCTCCAGACGTCGTTTGAGGCGCGTCAGCTCTTCGAACTGCTGGGCATTGGCCAGCGAGACGGCAAGATAATCCGCGATGAGCCGCAGCCTGTCCAGCGCCAGACCGTCGTGGCGGCTGCGGCTGAACAGAGCCAGCACGCCGAGCACCTCCCCCTTGTGGGTCAGCGGCTGGCCGAGGAAGGTGCTGATGCCCTCGCGCGCGATCCACGCGGGATCGCTCACCCACGGCATGTCCGGGGAGACGGCATCCACATGGAAAGCCTCGCCGGAAGCCGCGATGAGCCCCACCTTGCCGCGCCCCAGCGGGAAGCGCTGATGCCTGCCGTCCAGCGCCGTCCAGGTCTCGCCGCTGACGCGGGACTGGCCGTACCCGGCCGCAAGGCGCAGGCAGCGGCGGTGCTCCGGGCAGTCGTAGAAATGGCGGCAGGTCGCGCAGCGCTGGGGATCCGCCTGCTCCATGAGCCAGATGCGGCAGAGCGCCGTGTCGTGCAGGCGGCCCAGATGATCCGTGACCAGGGAAAAGAGCTGGTCGAGGCTGTGGCACTGGGCCATCCGCAAAAGGAGCCCGTGGACGGCGGCCAGATCCTGGAGGCTGGTCTCTTCGGACGGTTGAACGGTGATTTCCTGCATAGGCTTTCCGGGGGACCAAGGGACATGACCGGGACTGCGGCGTTACCCGGACTGCGAGTGGCCCCGGCAAGAGTTTCGAGGGGAGGGGGCGCGGGGGAGGGAGACCTTTGCAAAGGTCCCCCTCCCCCGCATCATCTCAGCGCAGCTGGACGATGGTCATGCCGTCGCCGCCGCGGTCTTCCGGAGCAAGGGCAAAGTGTTCCACGGCCGGGAAGCCGCGCAGGAAGTCGTGGATCTGACGGCGCAGCGCGCCGGTGCCGCGCCCGTGCACCACTTCCAGCTCATGGAAGCCCGCCAGCAGGGCCTTGTCGAGGAAGCGCTCCACTTCGGCCAGGGCCTGATCCGCACGCATGCCGCGCAGATCGAGCTTGAGCGCGGGGGCGCTGTCGTCCGTCTGCGCACGCACGGCCCGGCCCACTGCCGAGGGGGCGGCCGCGGGGGTGGCGGTCGCGGGCAGGCGCACGTCCTTTGCCGCGGCCCAGAGGCTCACGCCGTTGAGGTCGAGGCGCAGGCGGTTGCGGCGCTCGTCGATGTCGGTAATGCGGCCGCGCTTGTTGAAGGCGGTATGCAGCACCTCCTGTCCCACGCGGAAGATCTCCGCCACGGGCTGCGGGGCGGCGGGGGCTTCCTCCGTCTGCGGGACGGCGGCCAGCGAGGCCCGCAGGCGGGACATCTCCCGCAGGGCCTGCTTCTGGGTGGCGCGGCCTTCCTTCCAGGCACGCATGAGCTCCTGCGCCTGCGCGCGTACCTCGTCATGCAGGCGCAGGCGTTCCTTCTCGAATTTTTCGCGGGCGTGTTCGGCCTCCCGCCGGGCCTTGTCCTGCGCCTTCTTCAGATCGCGCAGTTCTTCCTCACGGCGGGCGGCAAGGTCGTTGAGGCGCTGGAGCACCTGCCCCGTCTCCTGCCCGTCCTGCAAAAGATACTGTTCCGCCCGGCGCAGGATGCTGTCCGGCAGGCCGTGCTCACGGGCCACGTCCAGCGCCTGACTGGCCCCCACCTGATCGTAGGCCAGCCGGAAGAGGGGTTTCTTGCTCTGCGGGTCAAAGAGCACCGAAGCCGCCCGCGCGCCTTCGCGGGTGAGGGCATAGCTCTTGAGGGCCGGGAAGTGCGTGGCCGCGAGGGTGTAGGTCCGCTTTTCCAGCAGTTCGTCCAGCACGGCCTGCGCCAGCGCCGCCCCCTGCGCCGGGTCGGTGCCCGCGCCGAATTCGTCCAGCAGCACGAGGGCCTCGGCGTCCAGATGCTTCCAGGCCTTGCCCAGATGCTGGATCTGGGCCGTGAAGGTGGAAACGTTGTCCGCAAGGCTCTGCTCGTCGCCGATGAAGGCGTCCACCCGGCCGAACCACGGCAGATGCGAACCCGCGCCCGCCGGGACGGGCAGGGCGCTCAACGTCATGGCGGCCATGAGGCCCAGCGTCTTGAGGCAGACGGTCTTGCCGCCCGCATTGCCGCCGGTGATGATGAGCGCGCGCTCGCCGGGCCGCAGCACGATGTCCAGCGGCCGCACGCGACGCCGGGCCGCCTCGCGGGCTTCGGCCGCGTCGCGGGCGTTGCGCCGCTCGCGCTCCGGCGGCGTCTGGCGGGCCTCTTCCGCCCGGCCCAGCAGCAGGAGCGGGTGGCGGGCCTCCAGCAGGCAGATGCCCTCGGCCGCCGGGGTCAGGGGCACGCAGCGGCCGTCATAGCTTTCGGCCAGACGGCGTTTGGCCTGCAGCACGTCCAGCCCGGCCAGCAGGTCGAGGGCGGCCCGTGCGCCGGGCAGCTCGGTCAGCAGCAGGGAGCGCAGATAGGCAAGGATCTTCTGTTCTTCCTCGCGCTCTTCCCGCTTGAGTTCCTGGAGGCGGTTGTTGATCTCCACCAGGAACATGGGCTCGAAATAGCAGGTCTCGCCGGTCTGGGACCAGTCATGGATGATGCCCTGCATGCGTCCCTTGAAATTGGCCTTGAGCGGCAGCACGTAGCGGTCGGACGAGAGGGTCATGAACTCGTCCTGCAGGTAGGGCAGCATATTGTACTGCACGGCGTAGTCCTTGACCTTGCGCATGCAGCTCTGATGCAGGCGGCGCAGCTCGCTGCGCACCTGATGGAGTTCCGGCGAGCTCTCGTCGCGGATGTAGCCGTCGTCGGAGAGGCAGCGGTTGAGGGCCGCGGTGAGCTGCACAGGCAGCGGAGAGCGGCGGGCAAAGTCCAGCAGGTGCGGCCACTGCGTCTCGGCTTCGGGCACGGCGATGGACTCCACGGCGGTCTGCGCCAGACGCAGCACCTCGCGCAGGGCCCAGAAGGCGTCCGTATCCGGCTGGGCGTGCGGACGCTCCACCGCGCGCAACAGGCCGCTCACGTCCGGGAAGGACGTCAGCATGAAACCGCCGTTGCCCAGCGGGCGGGCCGCCCAGACGCGGGACTCGTCGAAAAGGCGGGCTTCCTGTGTGACGGCGTCGGCATCGGCAAGAGGGACGATGCGCAGGGCGTGTTCGCGTCCGACGCCGGAGGTGCAGTGCCCGGCCAGATGGGCGATGACGGCGTCAAATTCCAGAGCGGCAAGGGTTCGCGCGTGAATCATGGGCAAGGGGGGTGGCCGGGAGGCCGTCTGAAGGTGAGCGGGATGGCCTCCCCGGGAGCGGGGCAGGCGAAAAACGAAAAAAAGGCCGCGCAGCGGCACGGCCTCCTGTGTCGGGACTTATTGGGGCGTCAGGCGCTGCTTGACGGCTTCGGAAAGCTGCTTGCCGTCCACGCGGCCCTTGTGCGTGGACATGATGGCCGAGATGACCTTGCCCATGTCGCGGGGCGAGGCCGCGCCCACGGCGGTGATGGTCTCCTCGATGAGGCGGCCGAGCTCTTCCGCGCTCAGGGGCTGGGGCAGATATTCCTGGATGACGGCCAGTTCCTCGGCTTCCTTCTGGGCCAGATCGGGACGGTTGGCGGCCGTGTACTGCTCGATGGAGTCCTGGCGCTGCTTGCCTTCCTTGATGATGACGTCCATCATCTCTTCATCGCTCAGCGTGCCGCCGGGGCGGCGCAGTTCCACCAGCCGGTTCTTGACGGCGGTCTTGAGCAGGCGCAGCACGGACAGACGCACGGCGTCCTTGGCCTTGTAGGCCTGCACATAGTCTTTATCAATCTGTTCAAACAGGCTCATGCATAACCTCGCGGGACAGACCCGAAAAAAATCAAAAAGCGGGAAGCCCAGAGCTGGGCCTCCCGCAAACGGACAGCGTCGCTTGCGCCCGAAAGGACGCGGGCGCGACATTACGCCGCGTTCATCTTGCGCATCTTCTTCATCAGGCGCTTACGGGCAGCGGCCTTCTTCTTCTTGCGCATCACGCTGGGCTTTTCGTAGTGCTGACGCTTCTTCATTTCGGACAGCACACCGGCCTTTTCCACCTGCTTCTTGAAGCGGCGGAGCGCGATATCAAAGTTGTAATCGTCTTCGTTCAGGAATACACCGGGCACAGACATCACCCCCTTTTTTCAGGGCTCCGGCCGTGGCCGGGCACTTCGGCAGCCGAAGCCGCCTTCGTTCCAAATCGAACGAAAAGCGTGTATATACCTCTTTTTTCCGCAAGGCAAGTCTTTTTTCCCGAAAAGGAATGGACTCATTCCCTGCGCCCGGCTGGGAGGCGGTCGCTGCCGCCGTCCGCTGTGTCTGTCAGCGGGCCCCGCTCAGTTGGGCGGAACGCTCGCAGCCTTCCTTGTTGCCCTTCCGGTAGGCCGTTTCAAACCATTCCAAGGCGGCGGCGATGTCCTTTGGTCCGCCCTTGCCTTCGGCATACAGGCAGCCGAGATTGCGATCCGCCGGGGAATAGCCCTGTGCGGCGGCCTTTTTCAGCCACTGGCGGGCAAGGGCGAAGTCCTCTTTCATGCCGCGACCTTCGATATACATCGTGCCGAGATAGTGCTGCGCCGCGCAGAACCCCTGTTCGGCGGACTTCTTGAACCAGAAAAAGGCCTTGGCATCGTCCCGGGGAACATCCGTACCTGTCATGTACATGTATCCGAGTTTGTATTGCGCAGTTGGCTTGCCTTCTTCGGCCTCCCGCTGGATTTTCTCAAAGGATGTTCCCCAGAGAGAGACCACAAAGGCCGCCGTGCCCGCAAGAAACAGGACGAGGCAGAGGATTTTCATGCGAATTCCTTTGGGTGACAAAGGTTCGTCGCCTGCCCGCCGTGCGGGCGGCCCGCGCCGGGAAAGGCGATAATCCCGGCACGTATGGCGGGTGTCTGCCTGAACAAAGCGGACATACGCGCAAGCGTATGTCCGCTTTGAAAAAACAGCCTGTCAGCCGGACGCCGCGCCTGCCGGGAAGGGATGCCCGGCCTGTCTCCCGCACGGAGAGGCGGCGTGCGGCGCAAGCGGCCTAGTCATCGAGGGCGTTCTTGAGCATCTTGCCGGGACGGAATTTGATCATCTTGCCTTCGGCGATGGTGAGCGTTTCGCCGGTGCGGGGATTGCGTCCCTGCCGGGCCTGCCGGGTCTCCACGCTGAAGGTGCCGAAGCCGGTGAGCGTCAGCTTGCCTTCTTCCACGAGGCTCTCTTCCACAGAGGCAAGAAAGGCGTTGAGCACGCGCTCGGCGGCGGCCTTGGTCAGATTGGATTTGGCCGCGATCTTTTCGATAAAGTCTGCCTTGGTCATGAAACTATCCTCCTAACACATATCCCGGCCCCCCCGGCCAGGTTTCTTGTACGGCAGGAAAAAAAGGAAGCGACAAAGGGCCGTACGTGAACAGGGGAACAATTTTTCAGGAATCTTGTCAAGCTTTGGCGGCCAAAAGAGCGCTCAAACGGTGAAAATCCGCTACGGAAAGCTGTTCGGGCCGCAGTTCCGGCGCAAGTCCCGCCTCTTCCGGCAGGGTGAGCAGGGCCTCGTCCCCGCAGCGGCGAAGGATGCCGCCGATCTGTTTGCGCCGCTGCTGGAAGCAGAGCTTCAGCAAACGGGAAAGCTGGGCCGTGTGCGGCGGACGCTCCGTCTCCGGCAGGGGCTCGAAGGTCAGGACGGCGGAATCCACCTTGGGCGGCGGGCTGAACGCGCCCGGCCCCACGATGAACTCCAGCCGGGGACGGACGAAACTCTGCACCCAGACCGACAGCGCGCCGTAATGGGACGTGCCCGGCCGGGCCGCCAGCCGCTGCCCCACCTCCTTCTGCACCATGAAGACGCCGCGCAGCAGGCCGCGCGCCTGCGCCACCATGTCCCAGAGCATGGGGGAAGCCACGTTGTAGGGCAGATTGCCCGCGATCTTCCAGGGATAGGCGGGAGTGATGCGCGACCAGTCGAAACGCAAGGCATCGGTGAGCACGGCCTGCGTGCCCTCCTTTGCCAGACGCTGCCGCTCCGCCGCCCAGTGATCGTCCTTTTCCAGCAGCAGCAGGCAGGCGTGGGGCTGGTCTTCCAGCGCGCGGGTCAGCGCGCCCGGCCCGGGGCCGACCTCGATGACGCGGTCTTCCGGCTGCGGCAGCAGCAGGGCGGCGATGCGCCGGCAGATATGGTCATGCTTCAGAAAATGCTGGCCAAGGCTTTTCTTGGCCGCGGGCTGGACGGATGCGGCAGACGGATGCGGCATGCTGTTCCCCACTTGGCCTCAGGGCAGATCAAAACGGTCAAAGGAAAGCATGAGCCCGGCCCGGCCCTGCGTGGCCGAGCGGAGCTGGGTGGAAAAGCCGAAAAGCTTGCGCAGGGGAGCCGTGGCCCGTACCTGCTTGAGCCCCGCCCTGTCCTGAAGATCGTCCACCTTGCCGCCGCAGGTCCCCAGCAGGCTGATGGCCGCGCCGAGGAAGTCGTCCGGCACGCTGATCTCCACCGTCATGATGGGTTCCAGCGTCACCGGCGTCGCCGCGGAAACAGCCTCGCGCAGCGCCTGCCCGGCCGCAAGGTGCGTGCCCGGCACGGTGGTCAGCCCTTCCGTACGCTCCACGAGTTCCAGCCGCACGGCCACGTCTTCCAGCGGGTAGCCGGTACGCTCGCCGCTTTGCAGCGCATCCCGCACGCCGGACAGAGCGGCGTCCAGCAGGGCGCGGGGCAACTGCCGCACGGCCTCCTGCGGGTCGGCGGGCAAAAAGTCGCCCACCGTGACCGCATTGCCCGTACCGCGCTCACGCGGGGCCACGCTCAGTCGCACATGGCCCTGATGATGCTCCTTGCCGAGATCCCGCTCAAAGGTCACGTCGGCCTCGCCGCTCTTACGCACGCTCTCGCGCAGGATGACCTGCGGATGACCGGCGCGGGGACTGATGCCGTACTCACGCCGGATGCGTTCCAGCAGGATGTCGAGATGCAGCTCGCCCATGCCGGAGACCATGCGGCAGCCGGATTCTTCATCCTGCCGCACCAGCAGGGTCGGATCTTCGGCGGCATAGCGCTCCAGCGCCTCGTCCAGCACCTTGCCCTCGTCGGCATTGCGCGGCTCCAGCGCCAGCGTGATGACCGGCGCGTAACTTTCGATGGCCTCCAGCCGCACCTGCCGGTCCCGACCCGTGAAGGTCTCTCCGGTATGGGCCGACCGCAGGCCGATGATGCTGACGATGTCGCCCGCGGCGGCGCTTTCGAGCTGTTCGCGGCGGTCGGCATGCATGCGGTAGATGCGGCCCACTCGCTCGTCGCAGTTTTGGTTCACGTTGCGCAGGCTGTCGCCCTCGTGCAGGGTCCCGGCATAGAGGCGCAGGAAGCTCAGTTTGCGCCCGTTCTCCATGAGCACCTTGAAGACCAGCGCCGCCACCGGGGCCGACGGATCGGCGGGGATGACGACCTGTTCCCCCGCTTCATCCGTGCCCGTGGGCGCGGGCACGTCCAGCGGGGAGGGCAGCCAGGCGCATACGCCGTCCAGCAGAGGCTGCACGCCGCTGTTGCGCAGGGCCGAACCGCAATACACCGGCGTGACGGCACGCGCCAGCGTCGCCCGGCGCAAAGCCGCGCGGATGTCCTCCGGCCCGTAGCCGCCGCCGAGGTAGCTTTCCAGAAAACCGTCGTCGGCTTCGGCCAGCTTCTCCAGCAGATGGTCCCGCCAGGTGGCGCACAGCTCCGCCGCCCGGGCCCCGGCCTCCGCCACAGGGCGGCGCTCCACCGTGCGGCCCTGATCTTCCGCCGAGAAGGTGAGGTATTCCTCAGTCAGCAGATCCACCAGCCCCTGGAAATCCTCCCCCTGTCCCACCGGGACGGTCAGCGGCAGGGGATTGGCCCCAAGCCGCTCCCGCAGCGCGGCGAGCACAGCCTCGAAATCCGCGCCCAGCCGGTCTATCTTGTTGATGAAGGCCAGTTTGGGCACCGCAAAATGTTCGGACTGCCGCCAGACGGTCTCCGACTGCGGCTCCACCCCGGCCACAGCGCAAAAGACCCCTACCGCCCCATCCAGCACCCGCAGCGAACGTTCCACCTCGATGGTGAAATCCACATGCCCCGGCGTGTCGATGAGGTTGATGGTGTGCCCCGCCCACTGACAGGACGTGCAGGCCGAGGTGATGGTGATGCCCCGCTCCTGCTCCTCCGGCAGATAATCCATGGTGGCCGTGCCGTCATGGACCTCGCCCAGGCGGTGGATCTTGTGGCTGTAGAAGAGCATGCGCTCCGAAAGCGTCGTCTTGCCCGCGTCGATATGGGCGATGATGCCGATATTGCGAATGTCCTGCATGGGCTGTCCTGTGCAATGGTTCAAATTTTCGCCAAAATGCTTCGGCACGGGTGTTCGTCGTCTGGGGGAAGGGGGCCCCCAACCCCTCCCCAGCGCGCTTTTACTGGGGAGGATGGAAGGGAAAAAGTGGCACGCAGGCCGTCCCCTCGCGTGCGATCTGCCTGAACGTCCCTACAGCAGGCCGAAAGCCGCGCGCCGGAGAGAGAAGAAATCCGGCGTCAGGCCGTCGTGCAGCCAGAAGCCCTCACAACCGGGGGTGAGGGCCAGCGGGGCGGCGCCGCGTCCGAAGGGACGATCCGCGCTGAGGTGGCAGTGCGCGCGGGCGGCCTCCGGCGTGGTGTAGATGGCGGCCGGGCTTTCCGGCAGGGCGGCGGTACGGGCCCGTTTGACGCAGCCCTCGCCGTGGGCCAGCACAAGGGCTTCCATGTCGAAGAGGTCGGGCTGCGGCAGGGCCAGCGCCGGAGCATAGCGTTCTTCATAGCAGGGGATATGGAGATGGCGGGCCGTCTGTCCGGCAATGTCCAGCTCGCCCTTGTGCAGCAGCACGAGACGGCCGGGGCCGGGCTGGGTCTCTTCCAGCAGACGGCAGAGCGCGGCTTCATCCAGGCAGAAAACGTCCTCAACGCCGGTCAGCTCCAGCGCCAGCAAGGCCTGCGGGGTGGGCGTCTGGCCCTGCGGGCCCACGCAGACGGCCCCGAGCAGGGGGACTTGCGCCAGCAGGGCGGGCAGACAGGCCGCCGTGAGACGGGCCGCCGCCGCATAGGCCGGAGTAAAGGCCACCACGGCCCACGGGGCCGGGCAACGGTGTTCCTCCTGCCAGAAACCGCTGAAGGGGTCGCGCCAGCCGCCGCTTTGCTGGGCGGTGGGACGACCGAAATACTGAGCCATGAGGGCCAGGCCGGTTTTCAGGGCAGCCCGCTGGGCGGGCGGGGCGGCTTCATACGCGGCGGCACTGGCCGCGTCGTCCACACGGCAGGCGTCCAGCCATTGCGGCCAGCAGCTCTCAGGGTCGGAAAAAATGTCGGGGAGGGTGCTGCAAGGTGTCATACGGCCTCTCTCGTCTGGCAGGTGCGGCAGGGGACGGCAGAAAGCGGGACTGCCGCCATGCAGGACAATGTGTCGGACGACAATATAGCAAAAGTGCGCCGCATGCGCCAGAGGCGGGGCATCCGCCCCGCGGCGGCAGCGCAGCGCGTCCCCTCTTGCCGCATGCGTCCGGCATGCCGGCGCGCAAGAGCGTTTTGCCTTTGAAAAAAGCACACCGCGACGCGGCGGCTTCTCCGGCTCTGACGGAAAAAAGCTGTTGTTCCGCCTTCCTTTTTGCTACAAAAACGTGGTTCGCGAAAAACGCCGTTGTCACTAGAGCATTTTCCGTTTGAAACGCTTTGCGCTTCAAACCATACGGCCTGGCGTTTCGCGGAAAAAGCGCGGTTTTTCCGCTCACTTTTGGCCGGGCGGCGCTGTGCTGCCGCCTCACGTTTTACCGTTTTCAAAGGCAAAACGCTCTAAGCAGCCTGTGCAGGTGCGGGGTGGTCCCGCGTCTGTTTGCGCGGCTGCTTTCTGTCCATATCTCTTGTTCAGCCGTCCTGTTTGGGAGATGTCACATGCTCGGACGCAACACTGCATCAGTTTTCGACAACGCCGGCGCCGCCCGTCCGGCCGTGTCGCGCAAGCGCCGTCTGTCCTCTGTTTTCGGCGTTCTTGCCGTGGCCGCCATGCTGCTCATGGGGGGAGCGGGCGGCGCACTGGCCGAGATCCCCGGCGGCGAGTGGTGGAACTCTTCCGCGCCGGTCAACCTGGAGCCCGGCGAGCACTGGACGCTGTCCGGCGAACGTCATGAGCAGGTCGAAACGACCTGGATCCTCATCCAGAAGGGGGCGCGCATGACGATCGACGGGGGCATGCTTTCCGGCGCTGCGCTCTCGCTTGTTTGCGAGGGCGAACTGATCGTGCGCAACGCCACGGTGGACGTCCGGTCCTGCACGGTCGCGGATGGCGACACGTCCCGCATCACGCTGGACGGCGGCCGGTTGTCCGTTGCCGGAGCGGCGCAGATCGGCACCCTTTCGGTGCGAGGCAAGGAAAACATCCTCGCGAGCGACAGGGGCCTTACCGGGCGCATCGAAGGGGACGGCGCCCTGACCCTGCAAAGCGCAACCCCCGGTCAGACGGCCCGCTGCGAGGTCCGCGAGCTGGCCGGGGCCACGCTGACGGTCGCGCCGGATATGGACGTATCGTTCATCTACGACAAGGTGTCCGGGGCGCATATCGAGGTCCGGGGCACGGTCAGGCTGGTGGCAGGGGTGCGGGCGGCATCCCCTGCGATAGCGGAGCAGGCGGCATCCTATGCCGTCCAGCCCGGCGGAAGTCTTGTCCTTGACGAGAGAATAGCGGACTCCATGATGCACGGCGGCAATATATCCCTTGCCGGGTCGGCCGCTGCTCCCGCCACGCTGGATATGGGATCGACGGAGGTGGAGACAGCGAGCCTTGAGCGCGTGACCGACAAGGGCCACGCCGTCTACAAGGCGGATAAGCTGCTGCTGATCGGCAGCAGCCTCAGCTTTCACCCCAGCAGCCGCCTGGTGTGCAACAATCTGATGGCGATGTACAAGCTTACCCTTGCCTCGGGAGAGATCTGTCTCCCTGGCACGGGGGACGAGCCTGCGCTGATCGATGGGCAGGGACTCAGGCTTGACAGCAAAGGGGAAGGGGCGGCTGCCGTGCTGCGCCTGAGCGGGAACGGCGGCAAGCTGTCTCTGCCCGTCACCGTCTTCAACGGCTCGATCATCGTGGATGGCGGTGACTGGTATGTGGACAGCCTTTATTCCTTTAAGACGCTGCTCACGCTTGGCGAGGGCGGCATGGTGGACATGCGGGCCGGCAAACTCACGGCAGTGTTGCGCGGCGAGGGCGGAGTCCTGCGGCTCGGCGGCGGCCACATGTGCCTGCATCCCAATACCTGGGCGAGCCTGTCCCGGCTGGAGGCGTCCGGGGCCGGCAAGTTCGAGCTGTACAAGGGCATGCTTGATGTGAGGAAGGCAAAGATCGTCATGAACGGTGCTCTTGCCACGAGGATAGGTTGGGGGACGCTCCGGCTCGACCCGGAGCAGATAGAGGCCCTGACGGCGGCCGGCGGGAAGCTGACGCTGACCAGAGCCACTCTGGATCTTGGTGAGACCGTGACGCTGACGGCGGACATGGTCAGGCGCTGGCGCTCCAACGACAGGATCGAGAGTGACTATCTTACCTGCAGGACCGGTAATCTGACCCTGAAGGGCGAGAGCTTTGACTTTGACTGCCGCGTGGAGGCCGACGTGCTGACGCTGGACAATAACGGCTCGCCCGTCACGCTCACATCAGGGATGCTCGAGTTCAAGGGCAAGAAGGGGGAGACGTCCAGGCTGCTGGGTGACGGGCTGACGCTTGACGATAGCCAAAGCGCCAACCGGCGCGCAACAGCCCAGCTGCTGCTGGGCGGCGAGCACGGCACTTCTCCAGGCGGCAGGCTGGAGACGGACATCCGTATCGTCAGCGGCGTGATGCAGGTGTCCTACGAATGGACACAGTCCGGGAGCAAGACGCTCATGCTGGAGGAGGGCGGCGAGCTGCGTCTCTCGCGCACGCTTGCGGCGAAAGTGAAAGGGGAGGGCGGCAGCGTCACTTTCAATGGCGGCAGTCTGCATCTGAACGACGGCTCGGCGCTACGCCTGTCGCATCTGTCTGTCTTGCACGGCAAATTCGTGCTGGAAGCCGCCAGGCTGGACCTGAGCGCAGCGGCTGCCGAAATGAGGGGAAAGCTCTACACGACGGTCAACGGCGGCGGGACGCTCCGGCTCGACGCGGAGCAGATCGATGCCCTGACGGTTAATAAAGGCAACATCACCCTTGCGGGGCAGGAACAGAACGTCGCCACCCTGGACTTTGGCGAGACGGCGACGCTGAGTTCGGACGCGCTCGCAACCTGGCTCGGCGCGGGCACGATCGTGGACAAGGGGCACGCCGTCTACCGGGCCGGCAAGCTCTCTCCCCCGGCCGGCGGCGCGACGCTCGCGCTTCCCGCCACCAGCCGGGTGAGCGCCGCACACTGAGGCCGCGGTCATGTCGCGTTGCCGCCGCTCTTGATATCGCCCTGCGTCTGCGGGCAGATCCTCCATCCCTGCCGGAAACGTACAACGGCGCTTTCCCACCTGGGGAAGCGCCGTTTTTCCTGCCATGACGCCAGGGAAGCCGCATCCGGAGGATATCCGCCGCCTTACGCTTTCTCTCTTTTTCAAAGGCAAAAGGCTCCAGCAGGAGGAAGGAGGGGGCAGGACAGTCCCTTGCCGGTGTGTTGCCGGGAGACCCGCGGTCGTGGGAGAGCCTGCCGGGAAAATGCTCCCGTGTCATCCTCCCCGGTAAACGTTTTTGCGGGAGGAAAGGGGGGCGCGGGGGGAAAGGAGGGGGCTTTTTCCAAAAAGCTCCCTCCTTTCCCCCCGCAAAAAAACGCCCCGCCCGCTCCGTAGAGCATTTTCAGTTTGAAACGCTGCGCGTTTCAAACCATACGGCCTGGCGTTTCGCGGAAAAAACGCGGTTTTTCCGCTCACTTTGGGCCGGGCGGCGCTGTGCCGCCGCCTCGCATTTTACCTTTTTCAAAGGCAAAATGCTCTAGAGCCGGCGGGGCGGCGTGGGTCACTGCTTTTCGCAATCCTGCCAGCGGCGCACGACTTCGCGGCGGAGGCCTTCGGCCATATCTTCCTTGCCGATCTTCATGGCGGCGAAGGCTGCCCAGGGCAGGTTTCGGCACTGGGCGGAGGCGGCATGCACCACCTCGGCCAGGGTGCCGTCGCGCCGGTCGGTATCGCTCATGGCCAGGGCCGCCGCGCAGGCGGCATCATAGCGGTGCTGGCTCAGGGCTTCACGCGAGAGGTTGGCCCGGCGTTCGTCCTTGTGCGCGGGCATGTCCCGGGTGAGCACGATGGCCGCCAGCGTCTGGGCCAGCGGGTCGCTGCCGGGGTCTTCCTGAAGGCGGTCGATGGCATCTTCCAGCGACAGCGCGCTTTTTTCGAGTGTTTCGGGGATAACGTCGCTGTCGGAGCAGGCAGAGAGACCGAAGGTCAGGCTGGCGGCAAGGGCCGCGGCGGTCAGCAGGCGTTTTTTCATGTGTCGGCGATATCCTGTTGAGGGTGAGAAAGGGGCGCGTGCGGTTCGGGGCAGGCGCGACATGCGGCAGCCGGGGCGTCCGCCGGGTGCGGCGGCGCGTGTCCGAAGGTCTGGCCGAACGACCGGCCAGCGGTCTGCCGGGGAAAAGGAGGAGGGGGGAAAACTGGGGAGGGCGGGAGCGTTCCGGTGCCCGGCACGTCTCCCCCCTCCGGAAAAGCGGCGGTCTAGGCTCGGTCAGCGAGCCACTGACGGAGCTGATCGAGCTGGCGGGCGACGGACTTGGGGCCCGTCCCGGCCGGGGTCTCGCGACGGCGCACGGCGGCGTCGTAGTCCAGCACGGCGTAGACGTCTTCGCCGATGCGTTCGTCCAGGGTGCGGAGCTGTTCCAGCGTCAGGTCTTCCAGGCCCTTGCCTTCCTTTTCGGCCAGGGCCACGGCGTGCCCGGTGACGTGATGGGCCTCGCGGAAGGGCAGGCCCTTGCCCACGAGGTAGTCGGCCAGTTCCGTGGCGTTGAGGAAGCCGCGGGCGCAGGCGGCGCGCATGCGGTCGGTGCGGAAGGTGGTCTCGTCGAGCATGCCGGCCATGAGGGTGAGGGAGGCCGTCACCGTGCGGTCGGTATCGAGGAAGCCTTCCTTGTCTTCCTGAAGGTCACGGTTGTAGGTGAGGGGCAGGCCCTTCACGGTGGTGAGCAGGCCCATGAGCGCGCCGTAGACGCGGCCGGTCTTGCCGCGCATGAGTTCGGCCACGTCGGGATTCTTTTTCTGCGGCATGATGGACGAGCCGGTGGAGTAGCCGTCGGAGAGGCTCACGAAGCCGAAGGCCGGATTGGCCCAGAGGATGATCTCCTCACAGAGGCGCGAGAGGTGGGCCATGATGCAGGAGGCGGCAAAGAGGGCCTCCAGCACGAAATCCCGGTCGGAAACGCCGTCCATGGAGTTGCCGTAGATGCGTTCGAAGCCCACTTCCCGCGCCACGCTTTCGGGATCGAGCGGGTAGGTGGTGCCGGCGAGGGCGGCGCAGCCCAGCGGGGAGACGCGCACCCGTTTGCGCACGTCGTCCAGCCGGTCCACGTCGCGGGCGAACATCCAGGCATAGGCCAGCAGGTGGTGGGCGAGGCTGACGGGCTGGGCGGGCTGCAGATGGGTGCAGCCGGGCAGGATGTCGGCCTGATGGCCGTCGGCCAGGCGCACGAGGGTGCCGACGAGCTGTTTTGCGGCGTGCTGCCAGTCGACCAGCCGGTCATTGACGAAGAGGCGGAAGGTGAGGCCCACCTGATCGTTGCGGCTGCGGCCGGTATGCAGCTTCTTGCCGGTATCGCCCACGAGCTCGGTGAGCCGGGCCTCGATATTCATATGCACGTCTTCCAGCGCCGGTTTCCAGACGAAAGCGCCGTCCTCGATCTCTTTTTTGACGGCATTGAGCCCGCAGACGAGGGTCTCCGCCTCCTGCGGGGTGATGATGCCCTGACGGCCGAGCATGCGGGCATGGGCCTGCGAGGCGCGGATATCCTGCGCGTAGAGGGCGCGGTCATAGGTTTGCGAATCGGTATAGGCGGCGACGGCTTCGCGGGGGCCTTCGGCAAAACGCCCCCCCCAGCTCTGATTGGTGCTCATGTATGCTACTCCCGGCGATGGAAAAAAGACGGAAAAGGCGCGGACACCCTGCGGCCGTCCGCGCCTGCCGTGACGAAGGAAGGGGGCTACTTGCCCATCTTGGCCTTGATGGCCGCGTACATGCCGAGCCGCAGGCCGTTGAGGCGGATGAAGCCCGCCGCGTCCTTGTGGTCGTAGTCGCCGCCTTCGAAGGTGGCCAGGTCTTCGGAGAAGAGCGAGTAGGGGGAGGTGCGGCACAGCGGCCAGACGCCGCCCTTGTAGAGCTTGGCCCGCACGGTGCCGGTGACGGTCTCCTGCGACTTGTCGAAGAAGGCCTGCATGGCCCCGCGTTCGGGCGAGAACCAGTAACCATTATAAATGGCGTGGGAGTAGGGCACGGCCAGCTGATCGCGGATGGCCAGCAGGTCGCGGTCCATGCAGATGCCTTCAAGGTCGCGCTGCAGGGCGAAGAGCAGGGTGCCGGCGGGATTTTCGTACACGCCGCGGCACTTCATGCCCACATAGCGGTTCTCCACCATGTCGTCGCGGCCGATGCCGTGCTTTCCGGCCTTTTCGGCCAGCACGCGGATGATGTTGTAGGGCGAGAGCTTTTCGCCGTTGACGGAGACGGGGTTGCCCGCCTCGAAGCCCACTTCGATGATCTCCGGCTCGTTGGGGGCCTGCTCCACGGGCACGCAGCGCTCATGGCAGGACTCGTGCGGGGCGTTGGCCGGGTCTTCCAGCTCGCTGCCTTCGAAGCTCGTGTGCAGCATGTTGGCGTCCATGCTGTAGCGCTTGGCGGCGGAGGAGATGGGGATGCCGTGCTTTTCGGCAAAGGCGTTGAGGGCCGTGCGGGACATGAGGTCCCACTCGCGCCAGGGGGCGATGACCTTGATGTCCGGGGCGAGCGCCTTGGCGGAGAATTCAAAGCGTACCTGATCGTTGCCCTTGCCGGTGGCGCCGTGGGAAATGGCGTCCGCCCCTTCCTTGCGGGCGATGTCGATGAGGGCCTTGGTGATGCAGGGCCGCGCGATGGAGGTGCCCAGCATGTAGCGGTTCTCGTAACGGGCCGCGCCGCGCATCATGGGGAAGACGAAATCGCGGGCCATCTCTTCGCGCAGGTCCACCACATAGGCCTTGGAAGCGCCGGTCTTGTAGGCCTTGGCCTCGACGCCGCTCAGGTCTTCCGGCTGACCGAGGTCGGCCGTGCAGGTGATGACTTCGCAGTGATAGGTTTCGATCAACCATTTAAGGATGACGGAAGTATCCAGCCCGCCGGAGTAGGCAAGCACCACTTTTTTGATTTTGTTGCTCATGGCAGCCTCGCTAGAAAATGTAGGCAACAAGTATCGCCGCAAACGTCCGCTTTGGCAAGCCCCGCGTGCGGCGGCGCGCCGCCCGGCCGGGGGCTGCCCCTGCCGTCTCCGCCGTGGTGAGCGGTGGGAGATTTTCTTTCCCCCTTGTGGGGACGACGCCGGAAAGGGCGCGCCGGGCGGGCGTTTGGCGGGGGAAGGGCGTGGGAAAGCGTGGGGGGCGGTGGAGAAGGTCGCTTAAAAAATATTCAATAATTTCAATTCATTGATTGCTCAATCCAGTCGGCGGGATTGCTTGACAGGGGGTAGGGCTTGGGGCATAAGTGGGAAAAAGTGGTAAAACATGGTAACCGCGTGGTAGATCGTGAGAAAGCTCTTTCGTGGCAGCTTCAACCGCAGCCTGGACGCCAAGGGGCGTCTGATGCTGCCTCCCGGGTTCCGCGACGGCCTGCAGGCCGAAGGCGGGGACGGGACGTTTTGGCTCACGGCCTACTACGGTCATTTGACGGCCTACCTGCCCGATGAGTGGGAAAACATCATCGAGCAGCTGAGCCGTATCCGTTTTCCCTCGCCTGCGCTCTCCAACTTCAAGTCCAAGGTCATCGGGCTGGCGCAGGAAATGATCCCCGATACGCAGGGGCGCGTGCGCATTCCGCAACCGCTCATGCGGGAGGCGGGATTGTGCAAGGACGTGGTGCTGGTGGGTATGCTCGACAAGTTTGAAATCTGGGATCAGGGCCGCCACGACGCCATCGAGCTCACGGATGTTTCCGCCGAACTGGCGGCCAGCGGCATAGAGTTCTCCTTGTAAGAGGTTTCCGTCATGGTCTTTGCCTCCTCTTCGTGCGACATCGCGTCGCGTCATCTTTCCGTGCTGCCGCGCGAAACGCTGGCGGTCTTCGAGCCGCTCTGGCAGGAGGGGGAGGGCCCCGTGCGCATCCTGGACGGCACGCTGGGCCTTGGCGGGCACACGCAGTCCCTGCTGGAAGCCTCGCCGCGGGTGGAAGTCTGCGGGCTGGACAGGGACGAGGAAGCTCTGGCCCTGGCCCGGCAGCGTCTGGAGCCGTACGGCGGGCGCTTCACGGGCATACATTGCGAATATAGCCGCTTTGCCGAAGCGCTGGACGGCCTCGGCTGGGATAGGATCGACGGCGCGCTGCTGGACATCGGCGTGTCCTCCCTGCAGCTGGACGAGGCCGAACGCGGCTTCAGCTTTTACGGGGACGGCCCGCTGGACATGCGCATGGATCAGCATTCCGGCAAGCCGTCGGCCTGGCACTGGGTCAACCGGGAGAATTTCGACCGCCTCAAGGAGTGCATCGCCACCCTGGGCGAGGAACCGCAGGCCGGGCGCATCGCCCGCGCCATCGTGGATGCCCGCCAGAAGGGCAGCATCGACACCACCGCCGAGCTGGCCGCGCTGGTGGAGCGCGCCTATCCGGCGGCCTGGCGGGCAAAGGCCCGCCGTCATCCGGCCACGCGCACCTTCCAGGCCCTGCGTATGGCGGTCAATGACGAGCTGGGGGAATTGCAGCGCTTTCTGGACGACATATTGCGCCGGCTGCGCCTGGGCGGCCGGCTGGCCGTCATCTGCTTCCATTCGCTGGAGGACCGCATGGTCAAGCAGGCCATGCGGCACTGGGCGGAGGGCTGCCGTTGCCCGCGGCACGTCATGCGCTGCGTGTGCGGGCATGAGCCGGAGGTGCGCATCCTGTTCAAGAAACCTGTGCAGGCCGGGGAAGATGAACTGGCCCGCAATCCCCGCGCCAGCAGCGCCAAGCTGCGCGCCGCGGAAAAGATCGCCGAGGACATGACGGCGGGGAGCGGCGGCGCATGCGCATGAAGAAGGCAGTGGTCTTCCAGAAGGCCAACGGGCGCGGCTGGCTGCTGGTGCTGGCCTGGGGCGTCATCGCCTGCATGAGCATGGGGCTCGTGCTGGTCTGGGTGAACATCGAGCGGATGGATACCAACTATTTCATCAATATCGCCCAGAATACGCTCAAAGATCGCAAATCCCTGCGGGGCAAGCTGCAGGTGGAGCGCGACCGTCTGCTCTCGCCCTATGAACTGCGCCGCCGGGCCGAGGAATTCGGCATGACGGAGCCCAAGCCCGGACAGGTGCGTCGTCTCCAGATCAACGGGACGGCCGCGGATTAGCGTGGGAAGGAACAGGGAAAGAGGTAGGGGACATGCTGAAGTTTTCGCTGTCGCGCAACAAGCGCAACACGTCGAAAAAGAACGAGAACAGGCCGCGTAAACGGCAGCCTGCGGTCTCGCGCATCCTTGGCGACACCCCGGCCGGCAAGCCCAACACGTCCCGAAGCGCCGCCAAAAAGAGCTTCTGGGCCAATATGGACTGGACGCGGGCCCGCATCAATCTGGTGGTCGTCGGCTTTTGTCTGCTCTGGGCCGGCCTCTGGTGCCGGGCCTGGTATCTCCAGATGATCATGGGCCCCCGCCTGGCGGACCGGGCCAACCGGCAGCATACGGCCACCGAGCTGGTGACGGGCCGCCGCGGCATGATCTTCGACCGCAACGGGCAAGTGCTGGCCCGCAGCGTGGAAGCGCGCTCCGTGTATGCCAAGCCGAGAGAGATCCAGGACTTTTTGAGCATGGCCAATACCCTCGGCCCCATCCTCGGCCTTGAGCCGCAAAAGCTCTATGACGAGCTTTCCAAGACCAGCCGCCGTTTCGTCTGGCTGCGCCGCAAGGTGGACGATTACACCGCCGAGGCCGTGCGCCGGGCCAACATCCCCGGCATCGGGCTGAGCAAGGAATATGACCGCGTCTATCCCTTCAAGCATCTGGCGGGGCAGCTGCTGGGCTTCGTGGGGCTGGACGACAAGGGACTGGAAGGCATCGAACGTTCGCTGGATTCGCGTCTCGGCTCGCTGCCCACGCGGCAGGTGGTGCAGCGCGACGCCACGGGCCGCCGTTTCTATCTGCATGAGGAAGGGCGCTCCGAGCCGCGCGGCGAAGACATCACCCTGACCATCGACGTGCAGATGCAGTTCATCGCCGAGGAAGCCGTGGCCCGCGCCGCGCGGGATTTTGACGCCAAGTGGAGCGGGGCGCTGGTGGTGGACGTGCCGTCGGGCGAGATCCTCGCCTGGGCGCAATACCCCTTCTTCAACCCCAACAATTACCGGGAATCCAGCCCGGTGGTCTACCGCAACCGCCTGGCCGCGGACGCCCTGGAACCGGGCTCGACCTTCAAGCCCTTCATCATGGCCGCCGCCCTGGAAGAGAAGAAGATCACCACCACGACGCCCATAGACTGCGAGAACGGCCGCTGGGAGACCAAGAAATTCACCATCCGCGACACTTCGCGGCAGGGCGTGCTGCCCGCGCACAAGGTGCTGCGCTACTCCTCCAACATCGGCATGGCCAAGATCGGTCTGGAGCTGGGCGCGGCGACCACCTACCGCTATCTGCGCGCCCTGGGCTTCGGGGAGCATGCGGTGGTGCCGGTGGCCGACAGCCGCGGCATCCTGCGCATCCCGCGGGACTGGAGCGACGTGGACATCATGTCCGCCGCCTTCGGGCAGAGCGTTTCCGTGACCGGTCTGCAAATGGCGCAGGCCTACCTGACCCTGCTCAATGACGGCGTGTACAAGCCGCTGCGCCTGCTCAAGGAGGACAACAACGTCGAGGAGCGCCATCCCCGCATCTTCCGGGAAGCGGTGGTGCAGCAGGTGCGCAAGATGATGCGCGACGTGGTCGAGGAGAAGGACGGCACCGGCAAGCGTGCCCGCATCGAGGGCGTGGAAGTGGCCGGCAAGACCGGCACGGCCCAGAAGGCCGACCGCCGCGCCGGTTCGTACGGCAACAAGCGTCTGGCCTCCTTCGTGGGCTTCTTGCCGGCCGAGGATCCCCGCTACCTCATCGTGGTGCTGGTGGACGAACCCACCAAGAACCAGTACGGCGGCGTGGTGGCCGCACCGGTCTTCCGCGAGATAGCGGCCCGCTCCATCACTTACAGCGGGGCCATCGTACCGGCGGCCGAAGTGGAGGAGACGGCGGAAAAGAAGACCGACCGCCGCCGCGGGCTCAAGCTGTCGCTGCCGGACGCGCCCTATCTGGCCGAAGCCGCGGTGACGCCTGCCCGTCACGATACGAGCGGCATGCAGCTGCCCGGACACCGCAGCCGGGCCAGCACCAAGGTGCCGGACGTGCGCGGCAAGAGCCTGCGCAATGCGGTGGAGCTCTTCGCCCGTGCGGGCATCGTCCCCGAGCTCAAGGGCAGCGGCAACAAGGTGGTCAAGCAGAGCCCCCCGGCCGGGAGCGACTGGGCTGAAGAAGGCAAGAACGTCAGGTATATCCTGTGGTTATCGGAGAAGTAGGGATGATGGGGAGATTTGCGACACTGCTCGAACAGGTGGCGCGGGGCGGCGTGGAAGTACGGGCCGACTCGCGACAGGTAGGGCCCGGAGATGTTTTTGTGGCCGTCCCCGGCGCGACGGAAGACGGGGCGCGTTTCATCCCCGCCGCACGCGCGGCGGGAGCGGCCGCCGTCGTCTGCACGCCGGAGGCCGCCGCTGCCTGTGAGGACGGCCCGGCCTGCCGGGTGATCCCCCATCCCGACCCGCGCGAGGCGCTGTGGCGGCTGGCGGCGGCGCGCTGGCGCACGGCCGAGCATCCGCTGAAGGTCATCGGCATCACCGGCACCAACGGCAAGACCACCAGCGCCTACCTGCTCGAACATCTTTTCACGGCGGCAGGGCACAAGACCGGCGTGCTGGGCACGGTCAGCTACCGCTGGCCCGGACATGTGGAGAACGCGCCCCTGACCACGCCGGACCCGTTGAGCATCCATGCCATGCTGGCCCGCATGGCCGAGGCGGGCGTGGATGTGGCGGTCATGGAAGTCTCTTCGCATGCGCTGGAGCAGCAGCGGGTGGGCGGCATCCCCTTTGCCGGGGCCCTGTTCACCAATCTGACGCAGGACCATCTGGATTTCCATCCCGACATGGAACAGTACTTCGCGGCAAAAGCCCGGCTGTTCCGCGAGCTGCCCGCGCAGGACAAGGCCCTTGCCGTCAATGCCGATGATGCCTGGGGACGCCGTCTGCTGGAAGACTGCCCCGCCGCCATCTCCTACGGTCTGCACGCGGCGGCCGCCGGGCAGCGGCATCTGCAAGGGGAGATCCTGCATTCCGGCACCGCCGGCCTGCATCTGCGCATGTCGCTGGCAGGGGAGAGCTGGGAACTGCGCTCGCCGCTGGTGGGGCAGTTCAATGCCCTCAATCTGCTGGGCGTGCAGGCGCTGGCCCTGGGCCTCGGCGTGCCGCAGACGTCCCTCCAGGCGCTGGCAAGTTTCCGCGGCGTGCCCGGACGGCTGGAACGTGTGGAGAATCCGCGCGGCCTCAACGTCTTTGTGGATTACGCCCATACGCCGGACGCGCTGGTCAACGTCCTGCAGGCCCTGCGCGGGGCCGGCTTCCGGCGGATAGTGGCGGTCTTCGGCTGCGGCGGCAACCGGGACCGCGGCAAACGTCCCCGCATGGGCGAGGCCGTGGCCAGCTATGCGGATGTGGCCGTCCTCACCTCGGACAATCCGCGCTTCGAAGATCCGGAAGCCATCCTGCAGGACGTGCTGCCCGGTCTGAAGGACGCGCGCGAGGTGCTGGTGGAAGTGGACCGCCGCACGGCCACACGCAAGGCCCTTGAGATGCTGGGCCCGCAGGACGCTCTGCTCATCGCGGGCAAGGGACATGAGGATTATCAGATCATCCAGGGCGTCAAACACCACTACAGCGATCAGGAAGTGGTACGGGAGATTCTGGGGTGCGCCTAAAGCTGAGTGAACTGGCGTCGGCCGCGGGCTCTGCGCTCGCGCCGGGAGATGACCGCGACGTGACCGCCGTGGTGACGGACAGCCGCGCCGTACGGCCGGGAACGCTTTTCGTCTGCCTGTCCGGCGAGCATGTGGACGGGCACGACTATGCCCTGAAGGCGCAGGAAGCCGGTGCGGCGGCCATCATGGGCACGCGCGCGCCGCAGGCCATGCCCGACGGACTGCATGTCCCCTATGTGCGGGTGGAGGACGCCGTGAAGGCCCTGGGCCGCATGGCGGCGCTGTGGCGCGACCGCTGCGCGGGCGTCAAGGTCATCGCGGTCACCGGCACGGCCGGCAAGACCACGGTCAAGGAACTGTTGGCCCAGACGCTGGCCCTCGCGGGCAAGACGGCCCGCAACGCCGCCAATCTGAACAATCAGATCGGGCTGCCGCTCTCCCTGCTGGCGACGGACGGCGACGAGGCCTTCTGGGTCATGGAAGTGGGCATCAGCCATGACGGCGACATGGACGAGCTGGGCGGGATCGTGCGGCCGGACGTGGCGCTCATCCTCAATGCCGGGGCCGGACATACCGAAGGGCTGGGCGCGCGCGGCGTGGCCTGGCACAAGGCCCGCCTGCTGCACTCTGTGCCGCGGGACGGCATCTGCCTCATCAGCGCCGATTATCCCGATCTGGTGCGCGAGGCCCGCGCGGTGCGCGGCGACCTGCTGTATTTCACCGCTGAGGGCCGCCCGCTGCAATTCCGTGGCGCGCCGGCGGGCAACGAGGGCGAGCGGGGCCGTTACCGGCTGAATCTGGACGGCAGGGCCTGCGATGTGCTGGCCCCCTTCCGGGGCAGCTACGGCGCGGAGAACTGCATCGCCGTGGCGGCCGTGGCCTCGCTGCTGGGCCTGACGCCGGAGACCATAGCCCGCGGCCTGGCCGGGGCGGAACCGCCCGCGCAGCGCTTCGTGCGCAAACAGGCGGGCCCGTGGCAGATCATCGACGATACGTATAACGCCAACCCGCTTTCCATGGCGCGCATGCTGGATGCCGCGGCCGAGCTGGCCCACGGCGAGGGCAGGGGCTGCTTCATCGCCGTGCTGGGCGAGATGCGCGAACTGGGAGGGCTCGCCGTGCAGGAGCACGAGCGGCTGGGCCGTCATCTGGCGGAGATCCGCCCCTGTGCCGTGTTCTGGAAAGGCGGACAGGGGGAAGCCGTCCGCGCCGGACTGGAGCAGGGCGGCTATACGGGGCCCCTGTTCACGCCGGCGGATGCCGGGGAATTTTGCGCGCGCCTGAACGGACTGGAGCAGGGCGCGGGACGCGGAGGGCTCGTGCTGTTCAAGGGATCGCGCAGCAATGCGCTGGAAGAATGGCTGTCCGCCCTGCAGGATGCAGCGGCAGGGCAGCGGGGGATGTAAGGCATGTTCTACACGCTGCTGGTGCCGCTGGCCGACGAGTGGTCGGCGTTCAACGTCTTCCGCTATATCTCGTTCCGCTCCCTTGCGGCGCTCATGACGGCGCTGGTCATCTCCGTCCTGGTGGGGCCGCGCTTCATCGCCTGGCTGCGCAGGCTCAAGTGTGGACAGTACATCCACGAGGACGTGGCCGCCCATGCGGGCAAGGCCGGCACGCCCACCATGGGCGGGCTGATGATGCTCTTCAGCCTTGGCGTGAGCCTGCTGCTCTGGGCGGATCTGCGCAGCTCCTACATCTGGCAGACCTTTTTTGTCTTCGTGGGTTTCGGTCTGGTGGGGCTCTGGGACGATCTGACCAAGCTGCGCCACCACAAGAACCGGGGCATCAGCGGCCGGGCCAAACTGGCCGGACAGGCCGCCGTGGCCTTGCTGGCCATGCTGGCCCTTTATCTTGACGAGCGCTGCAACACCACGCTGTCCATCCCCTTCATCAAGGAATGGACGCCGGATCTGGGCATCTTCTACATCCCGTTCGGCATGTTCGTCATGGTGGCGGCCTCCAACGCCGTCAACCTCACGGACGGGCTGGACGGGCTGGCCATCGGCCCGACCATCGTGGCCGGGGCGGTCTTTGCCATTTTTATCTACATCACCGGCCATGCGCGCATGGCTTCCTACCTGCTGGTGCCCTATGTGCCGGGCATGGGGGAGGTGACGGTCTTCTGCGGCGCGCTGGTGGGGGCCGGGCTGGGCTTTTTGTGGTTCAACGCCTATCCGGCGCAGATCTTCATGGGCGACGTGGGCTCGCTGAGCCTCGGCGGCGTGCTGGGCTATCTGGCCCTGCTGAGCAAACAGGAGCTGGTGCTGGCCGTGGTGGGCGGTCTTTTTGTGGCGGAAACGCTCTCCGTCATCATGCAGGTGGGCTATTTCCGCTGGACCGGCGGCAAGCGGCTTTTCCGCATGGCGCCGCTGCATCATCATTTTGAACTCAAGGGCGTGCCGGAATCGAAGATCATCATCCGCTTCTGGATCACGTCCATCCTGCTGGGGCTCATGGCCCTGTCCGTCCTCAAGCTGCGCTAGCAGGGAAAGGAGAGGAGAACGCTTATGGCTTTGGAACGCAATCGTGGCCGCCGCATCCAGCCTGGGGAACTTGCCGTCGTGGTGGGCGCCGGACGCTCCGGCCTCGCCGCGGCCAAACTGCTGCGCCGGGAAAAGGCGCGGGTGCGCCTGCTGGAACGCAACCGTAACGCCATCGACCTGACGACGCTTGCCGCCTTGCAGCGTGCGGGCGTGGAAGTGCTTTTCGGCGAGCATACGCCGGAACTTTTTGAGAATGCCGTGCTGGTGGTGGCCAGTCCGGGCCTGCCGCTGACCGCACTGCGGGAGATGATGGGGCCGCACGCGGCGCGCACCAATTGCGAAGTCATGGCGGAGATGGAGCTGGCATGGCGCTACCTTGACGGCGAACCCGTGCTGGCCGTGACCGGCACGAGCGGCAAGACCACCACGGTGAGCCTGGCCGCCGCCATGCTCCAGAAACAGGGCTATACCGTCTTTCTGGGCGGCAATATCGGCACGCCGCTCTCCGAGTATGTGCTGGCCGGTCGCCGGGCCGACGTGCTCGTGCTGGAAGCCTCCAGCTTCCAGCTCCAGGGCTGTTCGACCTTCTGTCCGCGTGTGGGGGTCATCCTCAACATCTCACCCAACCATCTGGACCATCACAAGAACATGGCCGAATACGTGGAAGCCAAGTTCCGCATCTTCCGCTGTCAGGAAGAAGGGGATCTGGCCATCATGGGCGAAGGCCTGCGCAAGGTGTCCGGCGCTTTCCGTCTGCGTGCGCGGCAGCAGATCTTCATCCCGGCCGGCTGCCCGCAGCGTTTCGCGGACTGTCAGCTGCTCGGCGCGCACAACAATTTCAACGTGGAGGCCGCCTGGCTGGCCTGCCGTTTCTTCGGCGTGAGCGAGGCCAACGCCGCGGCCGCCGTGGCCGCCTTCCGGCCCCTGCCGCACCGTCTGGAGCGCGTGCGCCGTCATCGCGGGGTGCTCTACGTCAATGATTCCAAATGCACCACCGTGGCGGCGCTCAAGGTGGCGCTGGAATCCTTCGATCAGCCCGTGCGCCTGCTGTGCGGCGGCAAGTTCAAGGGCGGCGACCTGGCGGCCCTTGCGCCCCTCGTGCAGGAAAAGGTGCAGGAGGTGGCCCTGTTCGGCGGCAGCCGCGAAGTGTTCGAAAAGGCCTGGAGCGATATCGTGCCCATGCACTGGCACGAACAGCTCAAGGAGGCGGTGACCCTGCTTTCCCACACGGCCTGCAAGGGGGATGTGGTCCTGCTGGCCCCCGCCACTTCCAGTTTTGACCAGTACGAAAACTACATGAAGCGCGGCGAGGATTTCAAACGCATCGTCGGTGCCCTGGCATGAAGAAGAACAGTTTCCGCGAGAGCAAGGCGGCCAACGTGCTGGCGCGCGTGGCCGAAAAGGCCCTGCCGGGGGGCTTTGACTGGTGGCTTTTCACGCTGACCGTCATCATCCTTGCCATCGGTCTGATCATGGTGCTCTCGGCCAGCGGCATCGTGGCGGAGATAGACAACGGCGACAAATACTACTTTTTCAAGCGTCAGGTGGTCTTTGCCATCGTCGGTCTGCTGGCCCTGTGGGGAGCGGCGCTCATGCCGCGCGGCTGGCTCTACAAGCTCCAGTATCCGGCGCTGCTCCTGTCGCTGCTGCTGCTTTTGCTGACGCTCTCGCCGCTGGCTCCGGCCATCAACGGCGCGCGTCGCTGGATACCCATCGGGCCCATCTCGATCCAGCCCATGGAATTCGTGAAGATCTCCATGGCGCTTTATCTGGCCTACTTCATGAGCAGCAAGCAGGATCTCATCAAGACCTTCAGCCGGGGGGTCATCCCGCCCTTCGCCGTGACCGGCCTGTTCTGCTTCCTCCTGCTGTTGCAGCCGGATTTCGGCAGTTCGGTCGTGCTGGCCAGCCTGCTCTTCTTCATGTGCGTAGCCGGAGGGACGCGGTTCATCTATCTGTTCTTCGCAATGGCGCTGGTGGTGGCCGGGGCCATGGCGCTGGCCATCGCCTCGCCGTACCGTCTGCGGCGGCTGCTGGCCTTCCTTGATCCCTTTGCCGACCCGTCCAATACGGGCTACCACCTCGTGCAGTCCCTGCTGGCCTTCGGGTCGGGCGGCTTTTTCGGCGTGGGGGTCGGCGCCAGCAAACAGAAGATGTTCTATCTGCCCGAAGCGCATAACGACTTCATCATGGCCGTCATGGGCGAGGAACTGGGTTTCGTGGGCGTGAGCGTGATCATGCTGCTTTTCACCATGCTGTTCTGGCGCTGCTACCGCATCATCATGGGGCAGAAAGAGCTGCGCGACCGTTTCACGGCCTTCGGCATCACGGTCATCATTGCCATGGGTTGCCTCATGAACCTGGCTGTGGTCATGGGCGTGGCGCCGCCCAAGGGCGTGCCCATGCCGCTGGTGAGCTACGGCGGCAGTAATCTGCTGGCGACGCTCATCTGTGTGGGTTTGCTGCTCAATTTTTCAAGGACGGCGGACGGATGGAAAAAGTCCTCCTGACCACCGGCGGCACCGGCGGCCACATCTTCCCGGCGCTGGCCGTAGCCGAGGCCCTGCGCCGTCGGCATCCGCAGGTGCGGATACTCTTTGCAGGCTCCCAGTACGGCCCTGAGGCCCGGCTTGCGGCGCAGGCGGGACTGGAGTTCGTGGGGCTGCCTGTGCGGGGGCTGGTGGGGCGCGGCTGGCGCGGCCTTGCCGCCGCTGCCGGGATGGCCGCCGCCTGCGGAAGCGCCGTGCGGCTGATGCGTCGTTTTCGCCCTGACGTAGCGGTGGGGTTTGGCGGCTATGCCGCCTTTGCGCCGCTGCTGGCGGCCCGGCTGTGCGGCGTGCCCTGCGTGCTGCATGAGCAGAATGCCGTGGCCGGGGCCAGCAATCGCCTGCTCGGGCGGCTGGCGGACACGGTTTGTCTGTCGCTGGAGGCCACACAGGGCTTTGTGCCGGAAAAATGCGTGCTGACGGGCAATCCCGTCCGGGCGGCGGTGGCCGCCGTGGGTGAACGTCCGCGCGCCTTTGGCAGCCGCCGCCTGTTGATCATGGGCGGCTCGCAGGGCGCACATGCCCTGAACGTCTATGTCATGGAGCGCCTCGCCCTGCTGCGGGAAGCCGGAGTGGAGGTGCGGCATCAGACCGGGAAGAGGGATCATGACGCCGTGCGTGCGGCCTATGTGGCCGCCGGTTTTGACGAGAGCTGCGTCAGCCCCTTCATCGACGACATGGCGTCAGCCTATGCCTGGGCGGATGTGGCCTTCTGCCGGGCAGGGGCAACGACGGTGGCCGAACTTTGCGCGGCGGGCCTACCCGCGGTGCTGGTGCCCTTCCCCCATGCGGCACATGACCATCAGCGCAGCAATGCCGTTGCCCTGAGCCAGGCCGGCGCTGCCCGCTGGCTCGCGGAAGACCGTATGCGGGAGGAAGGGCTGTTGGAAGGCATCATCAGGCTGCTGGATGCGCCGGAAGAGCGGCGACAGATGGCCGAAGCCGCGCGGCGGGCTGCCCGTCCGCAGGCGGCGGAGGCGGTTTGCGACGTGCTCGAACGGCTGTGTCGGACGTAGGGAGTATTAACACAATTTTTATGTATTATCTTAAAAGATAGAGCAAATAACCTATACGCATGCCGCCTACGTTTGGATGAGGGCTTGCCTTATGTCCCCGCAATTTCCCTGCAAAAGTGCGCTGGGGAAGGGATGGGGGGCCTGGGGGGAAGGGGAACCCTTCTCGCGCCGGCGGAGGGGTTCCCCTTCCCCCCAAAATAAGCAGTGGATAGTGCTAACAGCCACTAGGCCGGGATGAAACAAGAGCAAGACGACGGTATGTTCGCCGTACGGCGGCGGATCGACGGATAAAGGGACAGAGCGTGGAACGAAGCGGAATGAACAACAGGGTGCGCTGCATCCACATGGTGGGCATCGGCGGGGCCGGCATGAGCGGCATTGCCGAGGTGCTGCTCAGTCAGGGGTACCAGATCTCGGGGTCGGACATGTCGGATTCCGCGGTGGTACGCCATTTGCGCACGCTGGGGGCCCACATCGCCATCGGGCACGCGCCCGAGAATGTGGGGGATGTGCAGGTGCTCGTCAAATCGACGGCTATTGCGGAAAGCAACCCCGAAGTGATCGAGGCCCGGCGGCGGAACATCGCCATCATCCCGCGAGCCGAGATGCTGGCCGAGCTCATGCGTCTGCGGCAGGGCATCGCCATTGCCGGCACGCACGGCAAGACCACGACCACCTCCCTGACCGCCGCCATCTTCGACGCGGCGGGACTGGACCCCACGGTCATCATCGGCGGCAGGCTCAACGTCTACGGCACCAATGCCCATCTGGGCACAGGGGAATATCTCATCGCCGAGGCAGACGAGTCGGACGCTTCCTTCCTGTGCCTTTTCCCCATCTTCAATGTGGTGACCAATGTGGATGAGGATCATCTCGACCACTACGGCACGCAGCAGGCGCTGGACGAGGCCTTTGTCCATTTCATGAACAAGGTGCCGTTTTACGGTTGCAACGTGGTCTGCGTGGACGATCCCGGCGTGCGCCGCCTGCTGCCGCAGGTCAAGCGGCCTGTGCTGACCTACGGTTTCAGCGAAGAGGCGCGCCTGCGCGCCGAGATGCGGGAAAGCGGGGCTGTCAGCCGCTTTGAGGTCTTTTTGGACGGCACGCCCCTGGGAGAAGTGCGGCTGCCGCATCCCGGGCATCACAATGTGCTCAACGCTCTGGCGGCCATCGGCACGGCCCTGAAAGCGGACATCCCCTTTGCGCGCTGCGCGGACGGTCTGGCCGCCTTCGCGGGCGTGGGGCGGCGCTTTGAATTCAAGGGCGAGCGTAACGGCGTGACCGTCGTGGATGACTATGGCCATCACCCTGCGGAAATTGCCGCCACTCTGGAGACGGCGCGGCAGGTTTTTCCCGGCCGCCGCATCATTGCGGCCTTCCAGCCGCACCGCTTCAGCCGCACGCAGGCGCATTTCGGCGAGTTCTGCAAAGTTTTCGAGCCCATCGATCAGGTGCTGCTGACGGAGATCTACGCCGCCGGCGAAAAACCCATCCCCGGCGTCTCCGGGGAAAGCCTGGCGCAGGGCATGCGGCAGGTGTGCAGCACGCCGGTCACCTATTTTCAGACCCTGGACGAGCTCGTGCGGGATCTGCCGCGCTTCCTGGAGCCTGGTGATGTGCTCCTGACGCTGGGCGCGGGCAGCATCACCCGTGTTGGACCGCTCTGGCTGGAGGAATCGACGCATGCGTGAGATAGCTTCGCCATGCCTTACCGAGCGTACAAGCATCCATCTCGGCGGAAAAGCCATTGCGGAACTGCTCCTTGAGTCGGAAAATGACGTTTTTCGGCTGAAGGAACGCCAGGAACAACTGGGCGGGCGGCTCTTTTTTCTGGGTGCAGGAACGAACATCCTTGCGGCTGACGGGCTTTTGCCTGTCATTCTCGTCCGTTATGCGGCAATGGATGGACCGGAGATCGTCGGAGAGAGCGAGGGAACGGTATTCGTCCGCGCTGGAGCGGCCGTGCCTTTGCCGCGACTGTTGCGCTTCTGCGCTGCTCAGGGCTTGAGCGGGCTGGAAGGCCTTGTGGGCATACCGGGCAGCGTCGGCGGCGCTATCGCCATGAATGCGGGCTCATTTGGTTGTGAGGTTGGCCCGCATCTTGCTTCCGTACGTTTTTATGACGGCACGCAGATCAGGGATGCCGCGGGAGCGCAGCTGTCCTACGGGTACCGGCATATGCGCTTGCCCGGCGAAGCCGCGGACTATCTTGTGTTGTCAGGCACTTTTAGCTTGACCCGCAAGGCAAAGGATGACATTTCTTTATTCATGCGTCACAACTTTTTCGAGAAAAAGTCTAAACAACCTGTGACCGCATGGAGCGCCGGGTGTGTCTTCAAAAACCCCGCTCCTGATCGTTCCGCCGGAAAGCTGCTGGATGCTGCCGGATTTCGCGGCAAGGCGCTGGGCGGCATGATGTTTTCCCCCCTGCATGCGAATTTTCTCGTCAATACGGGCAAGGGGAGTGCCCAGGCTGCATTTGATTTGATGCAGATGGCCGAGGAAGAGGTGAGACGTCGGTTCGCTGTCACGCTTGAGCCGGAAGTCAGGATTTTGTCGTGAATCTGTCGCTGAAAAGGAAACAGGTTCGCAACAGCTACCGCAGGGAAAAGGTCTCGTTCTGGGCCGCCTTGAAAAAAATTCGGCTGCCCCTGCCCAGACTGCCCCTGATGCGCGGCAGTTTTGCCAGTGTGCTGACCCTGTGTGTGCTGCTGATTTTTGTAGCTGTTGTGGTGACTGGAGTCTGCTCCCTGAGCCTGTGGCTGTATGGCAGGGCGACGACGAGCGAATTTTTCGCCACCACACATATAGATGTGACCGGGAATGTGCGGCTGTCCCGCGAGATGGTGCTCAAATACGGAGGTATCCGGGAGGGAGACAACAGCCTCTCCGTGAGCATCACCGAAATGGAGCGCAAGCTGCGGGCCACCCCGTGGGTGGAGGAGGTCTCCGTCAAGCGTTTGTTGCCGGACCGCTTCATCATCCGCATCAAGGAGCGCATGCCGTCATTCTGGGTGCACAGGAACGGACAACTGTATTACGCCAACGAACGCGGAGAGATCATTGCGCCGGTGGAAAGCGAGAACTTCCTTTCCCTGCCCACTTTGACCGTGGAGCCCGGCGGAGAGGACGCCATACCGTATCTGGAACGGCTCATGGCGGACCTGAACAGCGGGAGCCTGCCTGTGGAATCGGGCGCTGTGGCGTCGGTGACGCTGAGTCCGGCGCGGGGCGTGGAGGTCTACCTGGAGGACCGGGAGATGCGCCTCTCCATCGCCACGGACGACTGGAGCGGCAATCTGGCGAGGCTGGGCGCCACGCTGGGCGATCTGGCCCGGCGGCAGGAATTGCGGGATGTACGCGATGTGAGGGCGGTCCACGGAAACGTGTGGGTGATTTTGAATCAGAAGGTACGCAGTTGATCTCAGGGTGGCAGGAATGAACAAATCTGATCTCATTGTCGGTCTTGATATCGGAACGACCAAGATTTGCGCGGTGGTGGGCCAGCTCAACGAGTCCGGCACCATCGAAGTGGTGGGCATTGGCAATAGTGTCTCCACCGGCCTGCGCAAGGGCGTGGTCGTCAATATCGAGCAGACGGTGCAATCCGTGCGCAAGGCGGTGGAAGATGCCGAACTCATGGCGGGCTGCGAGATCAATTCCGTCTATGTCGGCATAGCCGGCAGCCATATCATGGGCATCAACAGCCACGGCGTCATCGCCGTCAAGGGTGGCGGCGAAGTGACGCAGCGGGATATCGAGCGCGTCCTGGATGCGGCGCGGGCGGTGGCCATCCCGGCGGACAGGGAGGTCATCCATATCCTGCCGCAGGAGTACATCGTCGACAACCAGTGCGGCATCGCCGATCCCCTCGGCATGGCCGGCGTGCGGCTGGAAGTGCGGGTGCATATCGTGACCGGGGCCATCTCCTCGGCGCAGAACATCGTCCGCTCCTGCCACAGGGCCCAGCTTGAGGTCTCGGAGATCGCGCTGGAGTCCCTCGCCTCGGCCAAGGCCGTCCTGACGGACGAAGAACGGGAGATCGGCGTGGCGCTGGTGGATCTGGGCGGCGGAACGACCGATATCGCCGTCTTCGCCAACGACGCCATCAAGCATACGGCCGTGCTGGCGCTGGGCGGGCAGAACCTGTCCAACGACATCGCCTTCGGGCTGCGGACGCCCGTGGCGGCGGCCGAGAAGATCAAGATCAAGTATGGCTGCGCCCTGACCGATCTGGTGCGCGCCGATGAATATATCGAAGTGCCGAGCGTGGGAGGGCGCGAATCTCGCCGTCTCTCGCGACAGGTGCTTGCGGAGATCTGCGAACCCCGAATGGAAGAGATCCTCTATCTTGTGGACCAGAGCCTCGAGCGCGCCGGCTACAAGGATCTCATCGGCGCGGGCGTCGTCCTAACGGGCGGGACGTCGCTCATCGAAGGCTGCCAGGAGCTGGGCGAACAGATCTTCAACCTTCCGACGCGCATAGGCTATCCGCGCAATGTGGGCGGCCTGAAAGACGTGGTCAACAGTCCCAAGTTCTCTACGGCAGTGGGGCTCTTGTGCTACGGCGCGGAAAAGGAAATGGGCGGGCAGAAGAAGTTCACCTCTTCGCGCAATGAAAGCAGCATATTCGACGGGCTGCTGGTACGCATGAAGAAGTGGTTTTCCGACATTTCCTAGCTTTCAGTTTCATTTGCGGGCAAACAGGCAACATACAAGAGGAGAGGAAGAATGTCTCAGTCTATCATGGATGAAATCGACACTTCGCTGGCCAGCAGCGCCAAACTCAAGGTTATCGGCGTCGGTGGCGGTGGCGGCAACGCCGTGCAGAACATGATCGACTCCGGACTGAAGGGTGTTCAATTCGTGTGCGCCAACACCGACGTGCAGGCGCTCAATAAAAATACTTCGCCCCTCAAGGTGCAGCTCGGCGAAAGCCTGACGCGCGGCCTTGGCGCCGGGGCCAATCCCAACGTGGGGCGTGAAGCCGCGTTGGAAAGCATCAACGCCATTCGTGAAGCCATCGGCGATGCCGACATGGTCTTCGTCACCGCCGGCATGGGCGGCGGCACGGGCACGGGCGCCGCGCCCGTGGTGGCGCAGGCCGCCAAGGAGCTGGGCGCGCTCACCGTGGGTGTGGTGACCAAGCCCTTCACCTTTGAAGGCATCAAGCGCAAACGTGCGGCCGAGGTGGGGCTTGAGGAGTTCCGCCAGCATGTGGACTGTCTCATCACCATCCCCAACGACCGTTTGATGGCCTTCGCGCCGAAGAAGGAACCCTTCAGCCGCATGCTGGAGCGCGCCAACGAGGTGCTGTACTACGCCGTCAAGGGCATCTCCGACGTCATCGTCGGGGAAGGCATCATCAACCTCGACTTTGCCGACGTGCGCACCACCATGTCCGAGTCCGGGCTGGCGCTCATGGGCACCGGCATGGCCTCCGGTGAGAACCGTGCCCGCGAGGCCGCACAGCGGGCCATCATGAGTCCTCTGCTCGAAGACGTCTCGCTGGAGAGCGCCAAGGCCGTGCTGTACAACATCACCGCGCCGCAGGACATCTCCGCTGAGGAGATCCAGGAGATCGGCGACATCATCGCTGATGCCGCCCCCGAAGACGCCAACATCATCTTTGGTGTGGTCTTTGATGAAGAAGTGGGGGATGAGATCCGCATCACGGTGATCGCCACCGGCATCGAACCGCCCCAGGCCGTGGAAGCCAAACCGGCCGCTCCGGCCACGGTGACGCCGTTCAGCAAGGCCGGGGCCAATGCCGTGCGCACGGAAGCGCGCCGCGTGGTGCGTGCCGAACAGCCGCCGATCTACAGCCAGCAGCAGGCCGAACCGCAGATGCGGCCTGTACGCCGTCAGTCGCGCACCGAGGAGATCAGTTCCTGGTATGACGCCAACAGCAGCGACTACCCCTTCGTCATGAAGGAGGGTCGCCGCCGCCAGCAGCGGCATGCGCCTGGCCAGGAAGATTTCCTGTACAGCGACAGCGATTGTGAAACTCCCGCCTTCCTCCGTACGCAGGCCGACTAGGACCTGCTGCCGAAAGAAGGCTGAATACAACTTTCAGGGCTTGCCTCTTCGGCCCTGAAATGCCCGCCGGGAGGCCCATTGGGGGCCTCCCAGTGCATTCCTCTCAAGTCCGCAGAAGTCCGTGCTGTGATGAAACAGCGCGGACTTTCTTGTATGAAGAAAACCTCCCGCTAGGCGGGAGGTTCGAAAAAGCTTAAAGCTTTGCGTGTGTTATAAAAACTCCTTTTGATTTGCTAGTATCACGTTGCGGTCTGGCAACTGCAACAATGAAGCAAATCAAAAGGAGGTCACAATGGGTGACAACAAAAGTTTAGCGCATACCAAATGGAACTGCAAATATCATGTAGTCTTTGCTCCCAAATATCGCCG
>DWYJ01000066.1 GCA_019118745.1 Candidatus Desulfovibrio gallistercoris
CGTCTGGAAAACACCGTGACCAACCTCACCGTGCAGTCCGAAAACCTGCAGGCCGCCGAATCCCGCATCCGCGACGTGGACGTGGCCACCGAAATGACCAACTTCGTCCGCAACCAGGTGCTTACGCAGTCCGCCGTGGCCATGCTCTCGCAGGCCAACAGCATGCCGCAGATGGCTCTGCAGCTCATCGGCTAAGCGCTCTGAAGCCTTTTGCCTCTTTGGGCAGCCCGCAAGGGCTGCCCTTTTTTTATCTTTTGCAAGGCTACCGGCCACGGACGGCACAGCCGCGCAGGGGTTCGCTCGACTGCCCCAGGGGCACAGCGTCGCTCCCCACCAGAAAGAGGCATTCTGCGGACAGCCAGCGCCCAGTGCAGCGCGCCGCCGTCCAGTCTCCTCTCCCCGCGCATGCGGACAGGAGCGTTTGCCATTGAAAAAGGCAAAACGCGCGCGGCGGCAGCGTAGCGCCGTCCGGCCAAGCGTCAATGAAAAACGCGCTTTTTACCGCGACACGACAGGCCGTATCGCTAACGGATAATGCGCCGACAGGCGCCTGACACGCACCACGCCGCGGGTGTCCATTCCCCTTTTCCAGGCAGCACGGATCAGATTCCTTCTCTTGCCGCTTTCTTTGTCCCTTCCCTGACGCTGTGCTCCGGGAAGCGTCTTTCTCATGCACTCCCCCTGATCTCCCGTGCGCGGCGCATAAAAAAAGTGGGGACACCGAAGTGTCCCCACTCAGCAAAACAGCCTGTCGCACAGTCTGCTACGGCGTGGCCTTCATGTCCTGCACGATGGAGTTGAGCGTGCTGGTCTCATGGGCCAGATCGTTGACGGCCTGAGCCGCCTGTTCCATAGCCGAAGCGTTTTCATTGGCCACCTTGTTGATGTCGGAAATGGAGCGGTTGATCTCCTCACTGGTGGCGGACTGTTGTTCACTGGCGGCCGCAATGGCCCGGACCTGATCCGCGGCGCTCTCGGCAAGCTGCACGATCTCTTCAAGCGCCGTGCCGGACGTATTGGCCAGATCAGTGGCTTCATTGATGCCGTTGACGGCCACCTCCACCTGACGGATGGACTCGTCCGCGCTCTGCTGGATGCTGCGGATGGCCTGGCCCACTTCGGACGTGGAAGCCATGGTCTTTTCCGCCAGCTTGCGCACTTCGTCGGCCACCACGGCAAAGCCGCGGCCGGCTTCCCCGGCGCGGGCCGCTTCGATGGCGGCGTTGAGGGCCAGCAGGTTGGTCTGGTCGGCGATATCGGAAATGACGCCCATGATCTGGCCGATGGAAGCGGCGCTCTCGCCCAGCTTGCCCATGTCGTCCTTGAGCACCAGCGAGAGCTGATGCACGCCCTCGATGCTGCTGACCACCTTACGGACGATCTTGGCCCCGTCTTCGGCCTTGAGGCGCATGGAATTGGACACTTCCGCGGCGCTGCTCGCGCTGCGGGCCACTTCCATGACGGTGGCGTTCATCTCGTTCATGGCCGTCGCCGTTTCCGCGGCACGATCCGCCTGCTGCTGCGCGCCGTCGGCGGAGAGCTGCACCTGGGCGGAAAGCTCGGTGGCCGCCGAGGAGATGACGTTGGTCGCGCCTTCCAGCTGATCGGCGGCATGCAGGATGCCCTCCCGCTTGGCCACCTCCGCCCGCTGGAACGCCTTTGTGGCCGCTTCCGTGGCTTCCTTGGCGCGCTCCGTCTGCTCTTCGGCCTCACGCGCCTTGTTCTTGGCGTTTTCGATGCTGTCGCTCAGATTGTGGACCATGCCCCCAAGGCTCATATGCAGCTTGAGCAGCTCGCCGTAGAAGATCTTGCTGTCGGGGATGGCGCTGAAGTCGCCGGAGGACACGGCCTCGGCCGCCCTGAGCATGATGCCGAGCGGACGGGTGATGCTGCGTACGATGAGCAGAGCTATCACCAGCGAGATGAGGGTGATGATCCCCGTGAGCAGCAAGAGCCGCGTCACGGCTTCATTGCAATGGGCGTAGATCTCTTCCACTTCCTGCACGGCCGCAAGCTTCCAGCCGTTGGGCGTGGTCAGCACATTGGCCCGGACGGCCTTCCCGCCGATGGTCGTCTCGATGACGGCGGAATTGGTGCGCAGGATGGCCGCATAACCGGGATCAGGCAGCTCCTTGCCCACGATCTTGCCCACGTTGCCGACCGTAATGGGATCGCACAGGACGCGCCCCGTCCCTTCCAGCACCAGAAAATGCCCGGTCTTGCCGAAATTGAGCCGGGTCAGCATGGCGGAAAAGCTTTTGAGCGAGACGTCGATGCCCACGATGCCGGCCAGCTTGTTGTCCGGCCCCAGCATCTTCCGGGTAACGGCAAAAACGATGTCGCCGGTAAGCGACATATAGGCTTCGGACAGCAGCCCTTCCTGAGCGGAGGACGCCGTGGCGGTATACCACGGCCGCTTGCTGGTATCGAAGCCGGCAGGGACCTTCATCTCGGCAAGGCCGGTGGCGTAGGCCCCGTTGGGGTAGCCGACGTACACTTCAAGATAGTCGGCATTCTTGCTGTTTATGCTCTGGAGCGGCCCCAGCGCGGCGCGGACTTCCGGACTGGTGACGGCGGAAGCGTATTCGCTGTCCTTCGTGGTGGAGCTGAAGTTGGGCATGCTGCCGGCCACGTCGATCAGGTCGGTCATGCCTGCCACCAGGGCGGCATTGGTTTGCGCCGTGCGCAGGAAGTTCTCCAGATAATCATTGAGCAGGAACAGTTGCCGTCCCGACGACTGGGCAAACTCGCTGTCCGCATCATCACGCATCTGCATGCTGGCAAAAAAGATGCCGCCGCTTGCCGTAAGTAAGATGGTCAGGAAAAAGCCCAGGACAATACGCAGTTTTATGCTCATTCGACCTCCTGCCGCCGGTCGGTTCACGACCACGGTTGACATAGTACCTCTTATCTTAACGGCAGGAATCGTTCCGGCTATAGGCCGGGCCGTAAGACTGCGGTCAATCATCCTGCGGGTTTGTCCCCGCCTCGCTACGCAGCCGCTGGTAGTCGACCTTGCCGGATCCCAGCAGGGGCAGGGCGGGCAACCGGCGGACATGGCGCAGCATCTGCAGGCCGGAGAAGCCTTCCGCGCGCAATACGGCATTGGCTTCCGCGCAGCTCACGGGCAGGGTGGTGTAGAGGGTCAGCTGGGGCTGATCCTCTCCCTGCACGGCATCCACGGCCAGACAGGGCCCCCCGTCCGCTTCCTGTGCGGCAAAGTGCCGCCGCAGGACGCCCTCCAGCTGCGGCAGGGAGATCATCTCCCCGCCCACCTTAATGAAGCGCCCCCGCCGGCCGTCAAAGGTCATCCGCCCCGCCTCGTCGGCATGGACAAGGTCGCCGGTATCGTACCAGTGCCGCCCCTCCAGCGAGACGAAAGGCATGGCGGGCCCGCTGCCTTCCCAGGGAAGGTAGCCGTCAAAGACGTTGGGGCCGCGCACGAGCAGCAGGCCGGTCTGTCCGGGGGCAAGCCGCCGGTAGGGCGGATCTGGCGACACGATGGCCACCTCCACCGAAGGCAGGGGCCGGCCGATGGTGCAGGGGCGCGCCTCCTGCGGCAGATTGACGCTGACCACAGGGGAACATTCGGTCACGCCGTAGCCTTCGCACAGCAGCCCGCCGCCGGTCTGACGGGCAAACTCCGTATAGAGACGCTGCGGGCAGGCCTCCGCCCCCACGAAACCGAGCCGCAGGGACTCCAGGTCCCCCGGACGGGCCTGCCGCAGCAGTCCGTCAAGGAAGGTCGGCGGCGTGACCAGCAGGGTCGGACGCCAGCGGCGGCAGAGCGCGGCCAGCCGTCCCCCCTCGGCGGGGTTGGCATGATAGACCACCGGCATGCCGAAGCAGAGCGGCAGCACGATGTTGCCCGTCAGCCCCAGGGAATGGAAGGGCGGCAGCATGGCCAGCATGACGTCGTGCGAGTCCAGGGCTAGGACGGCCGCCACATCGCGGCAGTTGGCCAGGATGTTGTCGTGCGTCAGCGGCACGCCCTTGGGCGAGGACGAGGAGCCGGAGGTGAAGAGGATGGCCGCCTGCGGCGATATGGCCGACCCCACGGCGCAGCTCTCCCAGCCGCACAGCGACAGACCGGCGCGCACGGCTCCTTCCAGCCGCAGGGCAAGGGGCAGGGCGGCGGCGATCTCCTCCAGCAGCAGCCAGCCGGCCCCGCTCTCGGAAGCGACCTTCTCCATGGCCCGTTCATCAAGGCGGCGGAGCAGCGCCCGCGCGCTGATCAGATGGTGCACGCGCGTCAGCGAGAGCGCATGGCGCAGATTGCGTACGCCGGTGGTCCAGTTGAGCATGACCGGCGTATTGCCGGACAGCAGCACCGCCAGCCAGCACATGGCCGCTGCCGAAGAGGCGGGCAGCATGATGCCGAGAGGCTGTCCACTGCCGACGCGGCGGCGCAGGAAGAGCGAAAGCACCACGGCGCGCGTCCAGAAAGCGCCCGCCGTCAGCATGTGCCGGCCGTCAGCCAGCAGCGGACGGGAGGGCTTGCGGCGGATCTGCCGCAGGATGGTACGGACGAGATCGGGGGCCTGCGGCAGGACCAGCGGCTGCCGGGGCTGTCCCTGCAGGCAGGCGTTCCAGCGCCGGGCCTGCGCCTGCGCGGCTTCCTCCTGCGCCGCGGAGTGCGGGACGAGCTGTCCGCAGGCGGCCAGCAGGCAGTCATTGACCGTATGCAGATCGCCCGGCTCGACGGCAGCCTGCCCGGAAAGGGACGCAAGCTGCAAGCTCAGGTCGACCGCGGCAAGGCTGTCCAGGCCGAGATCGCTGTCCAGCCGCTGCCCCGGGCGCAGATCCTCCGGCCGGGGCTGGAGCGGCGAGAGATCGGCCAGCAGGCGGAGCACGCTCAGGCGCTCCGCTTCGCCCAGACCGGCCGGGGGCGGGCAGTCGTCCCGCACCTCATGGACGGCCAGCGGCTGATCCGGCACCGCCGGTCCCCGCCGCGAAAAAGGCACACGGCGCAGCACGTCCGGCTCTGCGGCGTAGCAGGCCTCCAGCAGGGCATTGAGCGCCGTCACGCCTTCTTCCGGAGCGGGCAGCGGCTGCGGACGGATAAAGGAGATACGGACCTCCCGCCGCCGGAGGAAAAAGATGCCGTTGCCCAGGAGCGCCAGCAGGCCCCGCAGCAGGGAGCGCACCAGCGAGGGCGCGCCGTCGGCCCAGCTGAAGGAGGAGCCCCAGAGGCCCTGCGTGCGGACGACCACGGGCACGCAGTCCGGCACGGCTCGCAGCAGACGGTAGGCCCCGCTGTTGCCGCCAAGATGCGTCCGGCCGTCATGGCTCAGGCTGCCGGAAGGATAGACGAGCAGGTTCTCCCCCTGTTCCAGGGCGGCGGTGCAGCGGCCAAGGCTCTCCTGCACCTTCTTGCGGGCGGAAATGCCCTCCCTGCGCAGATCAGGCAGGGGGATGCAGCGCATGAGGGCGGCCAGCGGCCGCAGCCAGAAACGCCCGATCTGATGCCGGTCCGCCAGCGGACGCGGCGACCACGGCGCAAGCCAGGCGCAAAGGATGGCCGGGTCCATGAAGGCGGGATGATTGGGCAGCAACAGCAGGCCCCGGCCGCGGGCTTCGGCCTCGGCGGCGGCTTGCCGCAGGCAGTCCAACCCTTCGAGGCGCACCTGATACCGGAGGGAGAGCAGCCCCCGCAGGACGACGCCCAACGCACGTTGCATGCGCCGGCGGACAGGGCCGCTCTTTTCCAGACGCTGGGGCAGGCGGGCGATGCCGGCGGCAAAGCAGGCTGCCGTCAAAAGCGTGAGAAGACCGAGCAGGGCCTGCCCCGCGGCGGGCGAGAGCAGGGCCAGCGGATGGTAGACGGCCCCGGCAAGCAGCATGGAAAAAAAGGAAAAGAAGTTGCACAGGCCGAGGATGCGCCCCTTTTCACTGTCTGACGGGCGTACTTGCAGATAGCTGGACACCGGGACGATGTACAGGCTGCCGCAGGCCCCTATGGCCGCGTAACAGACGCAGAGCAGGGGGAAGCGCCAGGCCGCCGGCGCATGGGGGACGCAGGCCGCAAGCAGCAGGAGGAGACCGATGGCCGCGGTCGCGACGGGCACGGTCCGCTGCCAGTGCTGTTGTTGCCGCCGGGCCGTGAGCAGCGCGCCGCCGCAGATGCCGAGCATGAGCGCGCCGGGCAGCAGACTGGTCAGCGTGGCGCTGAACCCCAACTGGTTAAGGCCGTAGGCATTGATTTCCATGAGAACGAGGACGGACAGACTATAGAAGAAGGCGTCCGCGCACAGACAAAGGAAGATGTCCTGCCGGGCCCGCAGTCGCAGGAGCTCGACAGCCGAGTTCCATGCGCCGAACAGGGGGAAAGGAGGGAGTTCTTCCGGGCGGGCCGCGGCAGGGCGAAAGGGGATGAAGGCGACGGAGCAGAGCCCCAGCACGGCAATGATCAGCACGGTCAGGGCGACCAGCCAGCGGCCGAAGGGGATGCTCGTGGCGAACCACTCGCTTTCAAGGGCGGCGCCCGACAGGGTGATGCCCAGCAGGATGGCGAGCGTGGTGGAAAGCTTGAGTAGCGCATTGGCCCGCGGCACCTGGGCCGGCGGGAAGATCTCGGGCAGGGAGCCGTTGAGCGCCGGACTGAAGAGCGCCGAGCTCGCGCCCATGCAGAACAGCATGGCCAGCATGCCGCCCCAGTTCAGGGTGAGCAGGCCCCAGGCCCCGGCCAGCATGGCGGCCACTTCCAGCAGCTTGGCCGCCAGCACCACATGACGCTTGGGGAAGCGGTCCGCCAGCCAGCCGGCCCAGGCGGAAAAGAGCACGAACGGCAGCGAAAAGAGCACCGTCCCCCAGGATTGCAGGCTGGAGAGGTGCATGCTCACGGCAAGCAGCAGGACGGCCTGCTTGAAAAAATTGTCGTTGAAGGTGCCCAGCGTGTAGCTGAGGCCGAGCATCATGGCCTGACGGGAAGTATTCCGCTGCATACGCGCACTCCTTGGCAGCGCCGGCGTATGGCGTCAGGTCCGCGCTGACCCTCAGGCGCGGCGGGGCTCCGCCGCACGGTTCAACGGGGGCCGCCTTCTTCCCCGGCCAGCTCGGCAAGGGCGTAATCCCTCACCCTGTCGAGCATCTCCAGGGTATAGGGGAGATCGCGCCGGTAAAAGACTTCCTTCCCTGTCCGTTGCGGGACCAGCAGACCGGCGCGCACCAGCACATTGACATGGTGGCTGACGGCGGTACGGCTCATGCCCACGATGCTCACCAGCGTGCTCAGGCTGATGTGCTCCCCCGGTTCGAAGAGCAGGAGTATCTTCTGGCGCGTAGCGTCCCCCATGGCGGAAAAGACCTGCGCCACACGCTTCCAGTCGTCCGGCAGGGCGGCGATATACTGAGTGTTCATGGTCCCTGTGTAGACGGCGGGAATGTGGCTGTCAAGAAAGAGCCTAGGAGAAAGAGCGCCGTTCTGTCAACTAAAAATATAGTTATCTAGTTTTGTAGAGCATTACCGATCCCGCCAACCAGCCGCCCGCCCAAAAACGACGGGGAAGACGGCCGGAGCGGCCGTCCTCCCCGTGGACAGACAGGATGATGTGGACGAAAAGGGGCCGCCTCAGTTCCTGAGGCAGTGCCGGACCCAGAGTTCCAGCATGAGCAGAGCCCAGAGCTCGATGGTATTGTTGGCTGTCCCGTCCATGTGCTGGGCGACGAGGCGGCGGATCTCGGACTGATTGACCCAGTCCCGGATGCTGCATTGCGTGCTCATGAGCGCATCCAGCACCAGCGTGCGCAGCGGGCCGCGCAACCAGCCTTCCAGCGGCACCATGTTGCTGTGCCGCCGCCGGAAGACGAGATCGTGCGGCAGATGGCGCAGGCCGACCATCTTGACCAGCCACTTGGTCTCATAGCCCTTGCCGGAACTGCCGGGACGGCGATCCGGCATGCGCCGCACGCGCATGCCCACCGGCAGGGTCATGGCGAAGTCCACGATATCGTTGTCCAGCATGGGGATGCGGACATCCAGCGTATGGGCCCCGGCCACCATGTCGATGCGCGGCAGCAGACGGCCGGCAAGGAAATGATCCAGCTCGAAGAACTGGATCTTGTCCAGCCAGGTGGCGCGCGGGCAGCGGGCAAAGGCCCGCAGCATGAACATGATGGTCAACTGGGGATCGGCGGCGCCGCGCAGATCCATGGAGCAGAGGCTCTCCTTGCGGTTGCCGAAGAAGAGGGCGAACTGACTGTAATAATAGCTGGCGCAGGGGTCCATCTCGCCAAGCAGGCTCTTGCCGCCGTAGGCATGGGGCACGGTCTTGGTCAGCTCGGTGTGCACCTTGCGCACCTCCGGCGGCAGATCCGGCGTATCATAGAGGAAGGGCGCGAGGTAGCGGGCATAGCCGCCGAAAACGTTGTCCGTGCCGCTGGTGGTCACGGCGGACTCCACATGCTGGCTGGCCATGCGGGCCAGTCGCCAGGAGGTGAGCAGCGTGGGGTCGGCGAAGGGCTCGCCCATACGGGCGACGATATGCGGCAGTTCGTCCATCACGCTCACGTCCAGCATGCCGCTCATATGCCGCGTGCCGCAGATCTCCGCCGCCTGCGCGGCCTGGGCGTTGACGCCGTGGTCGGCATCCACATAGTCCAGCGAGAAACTCAGCATGTCCCCGGCCTGACGGGCCGCCTTGCTGGCGAAGAGCGAGGAATCCAGCCCCCCGGAAAGGAAGAGCCCCGTGCCGGACGTCACATGCCGCCGGGCCACGCGATCCATGAGGCCGTCGAGCTCCTCGATGGCCTCTTCATCGCTGCCCTCGAACTTGCGGCTGCCGTCCACGTTCCAGTAACGCAGGAAGAAGGCGGCGCGGCCGGGCTGCCATTCCAGCCAGCTTGCCGGTTCCAGCTTGTGGATGCCTTCAAAGGCCGTCAGCGGCGCGGGCGGCATCATGAAGGTGAGGTAATGGAACAGGGCGTTATGATTGGGGCGGCGCTCCAGGGCCGGGTGCTTCAACAGGGACATGATCTCCGAGGAGAACAGGATGCCCTTGCCGGAAGAGGCGTAGTAGAGCGGTTTCTGCCCGAAGCGGTCGCGCACGAGGAAAAGTTTCTGATCCCGCAGGTCCCACATGGCGAAGGCGAACGCGCCGTTGAGCCGGGGCAGGCACTGCGGCCCCTGCGAAAGGAAGAGGTAGGAGAGGATCTCCTCGTCCTGCCGGCTGCGGAAGACGTGGCCGCTCTTTTCGATCTCTTCGCGCAGCTGCGGCCCGTTGTAGAGCCGGCCGTCCAGGACGACGAGATACCGCCCGCAGGGGCTGACGAAGGGACGCTTGCCGTTGTCTTCCGCCTCGCTGCCGCAATAGCCCATGAGGGCCTTGTCGCCGAGATGGCCCAGTCGGGGGGGATTCTTTCCCCGGTGGGACAGCGCGTCAAGCATGCCCGTAAGGGCCGCACGTTCATCATCCCTCACAACTTCCGAGGTCAGGACGCCACAGATTCCGCTCATATTCACATCCTTGGGGCACAGCCCGGCCCGGCCCCCTCCCTGGTGAGAGGACACGGCAGAGCCTTTTGGTTATCATGCAGCACTTGGCCAAAATAGACAATAGCCGCCTTTGCGGCGGCGTCTTCCTCAACAGGGCGGCCCCGGGCCGTCAGTTGAAATTGATGGCGATCTTGAGATTGGGGGCCTCGTACTGACTGAAGAGGGCCATACGCCCGCCGGCGGCGGGCTGGGCGTTGTCGGTCAGCGTGAAGGGCTGATCGCAGACCCAGCGGTCGATGGTGTCGCCAAGCGTATAGACCTTGCCGTCCTTGACGCGCACGGCATGCACGTAAAAGACCGTATTCTTGCTGTCTATCTTGAGATGGAAGGTCTTGCCGGGCTGGATGCTGTACCAGCCGTCGGTGGACCAGTGTCCGGTGGGGCGCAGGTAATGCACGGCCAGGGCGACCACGGAGCGGGAATTGTTGTTGGCTTCGATATCCAGCGCATGGACAAGGCCGGTGCTGCACAGCAGGCTGCCGATGAGCAGCAGGGGCAGGAGGAGAAAACGCATGGCAGATCTCCCGTAGGTTGACGGTGCGCGGCGCGAGGGCTCGCGGCGCTTTTTCCAGCATGCCAAAGGAGCCTTGCAATGTCGAGAGGCGGCGGCACAGCGCCGTCCGACCGAAACCAGGCGAAAACACCGCGTTTTTTCCGCGAAGCGCCAGCTCGTATGGTTTGCGGCGCAACGCGTTCCAAACGGAAGATGCTCCAAGGGCCGCCCCGGTGGACGGCCCTCATGCCTGTTCCGGCAGGCGGCAGGGGAGGCCCCTGCCGTCCGTCAGGCCGCGAAGTCGTAACCGGCTTCCAGCGCCTTGATGTTGGCCGGGATGAGCTTGGCGTAATGCGCGTTGACCACGCTGTGCATGGCCTGCTTGACCGCCTCCGGGTCCAGCGCGCCGGTGGCCCTGAGCCAGGCGCCCAGCGCCACGACGTTGGCCATCTTCACGTTGCCCAGTTCGTGCGCCATGTCGTTGACCGGGATATAGACCGTCCGTTTCCCGGCTTCCAGCAGATCGCGGGACACCAGCGAGGCATTGACGATCTGCACGCCGTCCTCCCGCAGGCGCGGCTGGAACTTGTGCAGGGAAGGTTCGTTGAGGATGATGGTGGACAAGGGCCGGTTGACCAGCGGCGAGCCCACGGGATGCGTATCCAGCACCACGGTGCAGTTGGCCGTGCCGCCGCGCATCTCCGCGCCGTACACGGGGATGAAGCTCACTTCCAGCCCCTGTTCCAGCCCGGCCTGAGCCAGCAGGTTGCCGATGAGCATGACGCCCTGTCCGCCGAAACCGGCCATGATGACATCCTGATAGCCGTTCATGCCTGCACCTCGCTCTGTTTGCGTTCCTCCCGCACATCCCGGAAGACGCCCAGCGGGAAGACGGGGATCATTTCTTCGCTGATGCGGCGGTTGGCTTTCAGGGGGTCCAGATGCCAGTTGGTGGGACAGCCGGCCAAAAGTTCCACGAAGCTGAAGCCCAGCCCCTGCATCTGACAGCTGAAGGCCGCCAGCAGCGCCTTTTTGGCCTGCCGGATGTGCTTCACGCTGTCCAGGGCGCAGCGTTCGGCATAGGCCACCCCGGCCAGCCCGCCCATGATCTCGCTCATGTGGATGGGCCCGCCCTCACCCAGCAGATGACGGCCCAGCGGCGTGGTGGTGGTCTTCTGGCCCAGCAGGGTGGTGGGGGCCATCTGGCCGCCGGTCATGCCGTAAACGGTGTTGTTGATGAAGACCGCGGTGATGTTCTCGCCGCGATTGGCGGCATGTACGGACTCCGCCAGACCAATGGCCGCCATGTCCCCGTCCCCCTGATAGGTGAAGACGATGCTTTCCGGCCGGGCGCGACGGATGCCCGTACCCACGGCGCAGGCCCGCCCGTGCGGAGCTTCCACGGCGTCCACGTTGAAATAATCGTAACTGAAGGCCGAGCAACCCACCGAGGCCACGAGGATGGCCCGTTCCGCGATGCCCAGCTCGTCCAGCGCTTCGCTCACCAGACGGTGGGCGATGCCGTGATGACAGCCGGGGCAGTAGTGCGTGGGCTTGTGCGCCAGGGTCGGCGTGGCGTCAAAGACCAGTTCCTCGCCCGCGCCGGGGCGCAGGCGTTCGTCCAAGGTCGCGTCCTGCATGTCAGTCCTCCCTGAGTGCGGTGAGAATGGGGTCCACGAGGTCGTCCGCGCCGATGAACATGCCGGGCATGATGCCGTGCCAGCTCACCGAGGAACGGCGGGCCAGCACGTCCAGCGCCAGGCGCACGTCCTCCACCATCTGGCCGGTGTTCTGCTCCATGACCAGCAGGCGGCGGTCACGCGCCACCCGGCGCAGGGCCGCCTCCGGGAAGGGGAAGAGGGTCACCGGGCGGAACAGGCCCACGCGGTAGCCCTGCTCGCGCAGCTGCCGGATGGCGCTGCGGGCGATGCGGGCCACGGAACCGAAGGCCACCACGATGAGCTCGGCGTCCTCGCACTGCCATTCCTCCCAGTCCACATGGGCGCGCATGGCTTCGTACTTGCGCATGAGCAGCACATTGCGCTCGGCCAGCGAACCTTCGGCCAGATAGACCGACTTGAGCAGGCGCGGCGTCGCGCCCGGCCCGCGTTTGCCGTAGCCCTCCAGCCGCCAGGGAGCGGACAGGGCGGCGTAGCCGTCGGCCGTCAGGGCGTCGTCGGGCGGCTGCCGCCGCACGCCTTCCTTGATCTGGGCCACGATGGCGTCGCCCAGCACCATAACCGGATTGGCGAAGGTGAAGGCCAGACGGAAGGCGCGGAACATGAAGTCATAGCATTCCTGCGCCGTGGAAGGGGCAAGCACGAAATTGCGATGGTCGCCGTTGCCGCCGCCCTTGACCGCCTGGAAGTAGTCCCCCTGGGAGGGGCCGATGTCGCCGAGGCCCGGCCCGCCGCGCATCATGTTGACGATGACGCCGGGGATCTGACTGCCCGCCATGTAAGAAAGGGATTCCTGCATGAGCGCGATGCCGCAACTCGAAGAGGAGGTCATGGCCGGGATGCCGCAGGAGCCCGCCCCCAGCAGCATGGCGCTGGCGGCAAGCTCGCTCTCGGCCTGCACGAACTGCCCGCCGTTTTCCGGCAGCAGGCGGCTCATGGCTTCGGGGATCTCGTTCTGCGGGGTGATGGGATAGCCGAAATAACAGCGGCAGCCGGCGTCCAGCGCGCCGTAAGCCACGGCCTCGTTGCCCTTGATGAGGATGCGTCCGTCGTTCATGCCGGTCTGCCTCCGCTCTTGTCGCGGAACACGCGGATGGCCGTATCGGGACACATGAGGGCACAGGAGGCGCACCCCGTGCAACGGCCTTCCGTTTCCATCACTTCATAGCCCTGCCGGTTGAACCTCCCGGCGGGGCGGATGATATGCGCCGGACAGGCTTCCACGCACAGGCGGCAGCCCTTGCAGCGCTCCTCCAGAAATACGATTCGAGACATAACTGATTACCCTTTGCGGGCGCGGTATGAGAGCGTCCGCCCGCTATATTTGATTCCTGTTCGGTCAAACAGTCAAGCGGGAATGCCTCTTGACTTTTCTCCGGGCTTGCTGCCAACGCCGTCTTTTTTCCAGCGGGCTTGACCTTGCGCCGTCTATCTCCTACCCCTGAGGCAGGCCGCCGCCGCACGGCGCGGGGCAGGACGATGCCGGGCGCGCCGGGGACGATGCGCCGCCTGTCTTGAACATTTTCCGTCTGAAGCGCTTTGCGTTCCCAACCGTACGGCCTGGCGCTTCGCGAAAAAGCGCGGTTTTCCGCCTGGTTTGGGCCGGGCGACGCTGTAACGCCGCCGCGCGTTTTCTCTTTTGCAAAGGCAAAACGCTCTTCAGAAAATATCCGATGGAGGCTGCCGCATGACGCTGGGAAACAACAGCGCGGGCCTGCTGCTCGCGCTTTTGACCGCATTGTTCTGGGGCGCACTGCCGCTGGCGGTGAAACATGTGCTGCCGGTCATGGACGCGGTGACGCTGGTCTGGCTGCGCTTCTGCGTGGCGGCGGTCTGGATATGGTGCGCCCCGGCCATGCGCGGCGCGCAGCGCTCCGCCGCTGTCCCGGCGGCCGCGTCCGCTCCGGCGGCGCCGTCGCGGCGCCGCACCTGGCTGCTGCTGGCGGTGGCCACGGCCGGACTGGGGGCCAACTTCGTGTTCTTCAATTCTTCCGTGGCCTATCTCAGCGCGTCGGCCTGTCAGATCCTGGCGCAGGCGGGCCCGGTGCTGCTCCTGCTGGGCGGGGTCTTCATCCTGCGGGAAGCCTTCCTGCCCGTACAGGCCGTGGGCGTCGCCCTGCTGCTGGGCGGTCTGCTGCTCTTCTTCAACACCCGGCTCGCCCTGCTCTGGGGCGGCGACAGCGATTTTGCCTTCGGCATGCTGCTGGGGGGCTCCGCCGCGGTGGTCTGGGCGACCTACGGTCTGGCCCAGAAGGTGCTGCTGCGCCACCTCACGCCCACCCGCATCCTGCGGGTCATCTATCCCTGCTGCGCCCTGGGGCTCGCGCCGCTCGCCACCCCCGCGGACATCCTGCGCGTGGACGCGGTGCAACTCATCTGCCTGATCTTTGCCTGCATCAATACGCTGGTGGCCTACGGCTCCTTCACCAAGGCCATGAGCATCTGGCATGCGGCCAAGGTCAGCGCCGTGGTGGCGACCACGCCGCTGTTCTCGCTCGCGCTGGAATCCCTGCTGCACAGCCTCTGGCCGGAGGCCTACCCGCTGGACAGCGTGGGCCTGCTCAGCCTGCTGGGGGCCTGCACCGTCGTTCTGGGGGCGCTGGGCATCGCCGTGGGCCCCATGCTGCATCTGCCCCACCTGCCGCATTTGCCGCGCCGCCGCCGGTGAGCCGCCCCTTCGCCGCGAACGCAAGGAGCCGGGCTGTCCGCCAACGGACGGCCCGGCTTTTCTATGCGTTTTGCTTGAAACGCACTAGGGGCTGTTTCTAAAAAAGCTGGACATCTTGAATGACTCCTGCTTTCCTGTTTGGCATGAGCAGACATGACATTTCAGATGAAAAGTGGGCGGTCATCGGTCCTATGCTGGAAAAGAAAAAGACTGAA
>DWYJ01000067.1 GCA_019118745.1 Candidatus Desulfovibrio gallistercoris
TTCAGTCTTTTTCTTTTCCAGCATAGGACCGATGACCGCCCACTTTTCATCTGAAATGTCATGTCTGCTCATGCCAAACAGGAAAGCAGGAGTCATTCAAGATGTCCAGCTTTTTTAGAAACAGCCCCTAGCGCATTTTCAGTTCATACGCTTCGCCTTTCAAGCCATTCGGCTGGCGTTTCGCGGAAAAGACGCGACTTTTCCGCTTGATTTTGGCCGGGCAGCGCGGTGCCGCCGCCTCGCGTTTCCCCTTTTCACGGGCAAAAGGCTCTCATCGAACCCTCAGCGACGGCGACCATGAACGAGACGCATCACCCCCAGCTATCTGTCCTCCTGCCCTCTTATAATTCAGCCCGCTACCTGCCCGCGTGCCTTGATTCTCTTCTGGGGCAGACCTTTCAGGATTTTGAGATACTCGCCATCGACGACGGCTCCACAGACGGCAGTCTGGACATCCTGCACGCCTATGCCCACAGGGACAGACGCATCCGTGTGCATGCCAATCCCCGCAACCTGAAACTGGCGGCCACGCTGAACAAGGGGCTGGAGCTCGCCGGAGCGCCCTTCATCGCGCGCATGGACGCGGACGACACCGCCTGCCCGCAGCGTTTCCAGACGCAGCTTGCTTTCCTGCATGCCCATCCGACCATTGACGGCTGCGCCGCCGACGTGGCCCGCTTTGGGGAAAGCACGGGGCGGACGCATAATCCCGTCACCGATCCCGACATTCGGGCAGCGCTCCTGTGGCGCAACCCCTTTGCCCATCCCACCATCCTGTTTCGCGCGTCCGTCTTCAAGAGGTTTCGCTATGACGAGACGTTCGACCGCGCTCAGGATTACGAACTATGGTCGCGGATGATCCTTGACCATGACGTGCGGCTTGTGAACATCCCCAACGTGCTCGTCAATTACCGATGCGCACACAGCAACACCTTCATCCCCTGGCATAAAAAAGTCATCGCGGCCAATCTGCTGCGCATGGGCCTTTCCATCACGCCGGAAGAGATGGATATCCACACCCTGCTGTCGCTTTCCCTGTTCCAGCAGCTCAGGGAAGCCTTTTCGGATGACGACGTCGTGATCTGGATAAACAAATTCTTGCAACAGGCCGGACGTCAGCCAAAAATATCGTTCTCAGCCTTGTCCTTCATGACGGAGAACATCCTTTTACGTTACTTCGGCAAGGACAAGCTGAGGCCTATCAGAAACCGCCTTCTCTTGCGGAAGAAAAATTTCTCGTACTATGTCGAAAAATCCTTCCGGCGTTTCGTGCGACTACTGCACAGCGCATAGCCCCTGGCCGCAGCCAGCCCCTCCGCTCTTTTCCGCACACTCGGCATGCCCGCACCGCATGTCCGGACTTTCCGCATCCCGCCCTGCCGGAGCGGCCCGCTCCTTTACGGCTCGACATGAGATGTGATACCGTATATAAAATAACAATTCAACAATTTTCTTGCACAAAGATTTCGCCAGAGGATATTTTTGAGCTGAATGATCCTGCGCGCCGGGAAACGAGGGCCAGCGCCCCGGCTCAATAACCAAACAGGCACAACAACGTCCCCAGCGAACGCAGCGGCCCATTCCTTTTTGACCGGTTCGCGGCATACCGACATGCAGAACATCCTTTACGTCAACACTGTTTCCGCGGGCGGCGGCGCGGCGGCGGTCATGCAGCAGTTGCGCCGTCTGATGGCCCGGCGCGGCCTGCACACGCCGCTTTTGACGGGCCGTCCCGCGACCGGGGAGGACGGCGCCCTGCGGCGGCAGGAATATGGCGGGCTGTTCTCGTGGTGCCGCTGGCGCGGTCTGCTGGACTATCACGTACGGAAAAGCCATGCGCTGGCCGAGCATCCCTTTTTTCAGGCGGCGGACCTCGTCCATCTGCACAATCTGCACGCCGGCTACTTCAACCTCTGGAGCCTGCCGCTGCTGACCGCCCGCAAGCCGGCCGTCTGGACGCTGCACGACATGCAGGCCCTGACCGGCCATTGCGCGGCTTCGCTGGAATGCGAACGCTGGCTGCCGCAGACCGGCTGCGGCGACTGTCCGCGGCTGGATCTCTATCCACGCCTCTGGCGCGACGCCACCCGCCGCCTCTGGCAGGACAAGCGCATCCTGTATGCGCACAGTTCCCTGCATCTGGTGACGCCCTCCGTCTGGCTGCAACGCCTGACGGAAAAAAGCCTCCTGCAGGATCTGCCCCTCACTTGCATCCCCAACGGGGTCGATACCGCCATCTACCGGCCGCAGGACAAGACCGAGGCGCGGCGACAGCTGAGCCTGCCCCAGGATGCCCTGCTGGTGGGCGGCTGTGCGGACGGCGGGCTGGCCAATCCCTGGAAGGGAGGGCACTATGTGGTCCAGGCCGTGCAGACGCTGAAAAAGGAATTTGCCGGGCTTGTCTTTCTGAATATCGGCGTCAAAACCATCCCGACGGCATTGCAGGCGGACTGGATACGCCATATCCCCTATGTGCAGGACGAACGAAAGCTGGCCACACTGTACGCCGCGCTCGATCTGCTGCTCTATCCGACGCTCGCGGACAATCATCCGCTCGTCTGCATCGAGAGCCTTTGCTGCGGGACGCCCGTCGCGGGATTTGCCACCGGCGGCGTGCCGGAGATCGTACGGCACGGCCAGGACGGCCTGCTGGCCCCGACCCATGCGGTGGAAGAACTCATCCAGAACGCCGTCCGCCTCCTCCGGGATGCGGACATGCGCCGCCGCATGGGGCAAGAGGGAGCCGACGGGGCCGCACGGCGCTACCACCTGGATCTTTTTGCCCGGCGCTACGAGAACGTCTATGAAGAGGCCCTGCGAAGACCGCTTTCTCCCCGGGCAGGTCTGCCCCTCCGAGCCGTGCCGGCCGTGGTCAGAGGACCGGCCTTCCTGCGGCAGCACTGGCGGACGTGTCCGCCTGTCACGGCCGGGGAGCGTCTGGCCTGGCTTGCCCGCGGTCTGTCGGGCAGCTTCTGTCAGGCGGCAGCCAGCCTGCTGGGCTGGCCGCTGCAGATCGTGCGTCTTGTCCGTTCCCGTCTGTACCGTCACCGAGTATGACCATGACCGCAACGCCCTGTTTCACCATCATCACGTCCACTTGGAACGCCGCCGCCACGCTGCCTCGCCTGCTGGACTCGCTGGCCGCGCAGACCTGTCATGACTTCAACTGGATCGTGCAGGACGGCGCGTCCTCCGATGCCACCCTGGACATCGTGGAGCGGTACCGCGATCGCCTGCCGGAGATCCTGACCGCCGGCGGCAGGGACGACGGCATCTACGACGCCTGGAACAAGGCCATTGACCGCTGGCAGGACAAGCTCGGGGAATGGGTCCTCTTCCTGGGCGCGGATGACGCGCTGGCCGGGCCGGATGTCCTTGCCGCGGTGAAGGAACATCTGACCGGCTGCCCGGAGACCGTGCTGTATGCCACCGGGAGGATGACGCTCATGGACTATGCGCAGGGCACTTCCCACCCTGCGGACTATCCGGCTGACTGCGCAGAAAGGTTTCGGCAGCGTTTTTACGGCATGCCGCTGGCCCATCCGGCAACATTCCACAGACGATCCATGCTGCTCCAGAACAGGTTTGATACTTCATTTCGCATTGCGGGCGACTACGATCTTGTCCTGCGGACCTGGACATCCCCACAGCAGCTCCAGCCGCTCCCGCTCCATGTGACGGTCATGGCTCTTGGCGGCATCTCCAGCTCGACAGAGACGCGGCAGGCATGCGCGCGGGAAAAACGGCGAGCCATATGCAAAAACCTGCCGTTCGACAAAAAGGCCCCTTGCCGCTACTTCGTCCTTCTGGCGGACGCCTACGCATTTCCGGCAAAGATCGCGCTCAAAAATGCCCTGCAGCGCTTTTCCGCGGGAAAGCATCTCTGGAAGCTGCTGCACAAGCTGCACAAACGCCTTGCAGGATAACCGCGGCATGGAAGACGACACCCGTCCCCTTGTTTCGGTCATCGTGCCGGTCTACAACACGGCACACTATCTGCCGCAGTGTCTTTCCAGCCTCTGCGCCCAGACGCTGCATGCTATCGAGATACTCTGCATCAATGACGGCTCCACCGATGCCTCCGAGGATGTCATCCGGGAGTTTTGCGCGCGGGATGCGCGCGTCCGGCTCATCAGCCAGCCCAATGCCGGCGTATGCGAAGCGCGCAAGAACGGCATTCGGCATGCCCGAGGCGAGTACATCGGCTTTGTGGACAGCGACGACTATGTCGCCAGCGATTTTTACGAAGGCCTGTACGCCGCCGCCTGCCGGGAACAGGCGGACATCGCCGTCACCTGCGCCATTTTCCCTTTTGACGACACAGGGACGGTCTTCCCCCCAAAAGAATCAGCCTATGTCCATGAAAAAGTCCTTTCCGCGGCTGAGGAACGAAGCCGGCTTTTTTTAGGTACCGGCGTTTTGTGGAATAAATTGTATAGTAATGCGCTCTGTAAAAAAGTTGCCGAACTGTATTCAGAAGAAGCCAACGCGGCGGAAGATAATGCGTTCAGCATCCCTTGCCACATCCTTGCCCGAAAAATGATCATTATCACGCAGCCACGGTATTTCTACCGACAGCATGAAACCTCGATATGTCATCAAAAAATAACGCCTGCCTCTCTTCAAAAGAGTTATGCGATCTATAGCCGCATCCTGGAAACGATGCGTAGCTTCCCCCTGAAAGCTCACGACTACCGTACTTACAGAAAATATATCCTGCACCGCAGGAACTGGGATTGCTTCCAGCTTTCTCAAAAGCTCCCCGGTCTGACGGAACAATTGGCCTTCGTCTGGCGGACGCGGGATGCCGGCTTCCAGCTTTCCTGGCTCGCACGCAAACTGCGCAGCCTCTGGCGCGGCATGACGCAAAGGCGGCGCTGACGGCATGCGCATCGCCCTGGATCTGCATGACCTGTGCCGCACCGGCGGCCTTGAGCGCGTGGCTGCCGGACTGGCGGTGGAGATGGCCCGCCGCGGCCACGAGGTCACGGCCTTCACCTGGAGCCCGCCCGGCACGCCGCCCCGCTTTGCCCTGCCTGACGGGCTGCGGTTGCGGCATTATGTCTTTACAGGCGATGCCGCCACCGTCCGGCCCCTGCGGGAGGAACTGACAGCCTACGCGCCGGACGTCTTCATCAGCCCCTCGTCTTTCAATAATGTCCTTTTCTGGAGCGCCGTCCTGCGCGGGACGGGCATCCCCCTGCTCTATTCCGAGCACAACAACCCGTGGCGTATCGAGGAGGAACGCTGGGACAAGGCCGAACGGCAGGCCGTGCTCTGGGCGGCGGATGCCGTGCATCTGCTCATGCCCGCCTTTCTGGAATCGGTGCCGCCCGCTCTGCGGGGAAAATGTCGCATCATCGGCAATGCCGTCCCCGTGCCCGACGCCCTGCCGCCGCGCACAGAACATGCGCCCTGCCTGCTGTCTTTGGGCAGGTTCGCCCGCGTCAAACAGATACCGCTGCTGGTGCAGGCCTTTGCCCTGCTTGCCGCCGACTTCCCCGACTGGGAACTGCATATCTGGGGCACAGGCGAGGATGAGACCGCCATCCGCAAGGCGGCTTCGGCTGCCGCCTGCCGCAGGATATGCCTGCACGGTCTGGCGGAGCACCCGGAACAGCAATTCGCGCAGGCGGACATCTTCTGCATCCCCTCCCGCTTCGAGGGATTCGGCCTCACCGTCGTGGAGGCCTTCGGGCATGGCGTGCCCGTGGTGGGCTTTGCGGGATGCAGCGGCGTCAACAGCCTTGTGCGGCCGGGGCAAAACGGCGCGCTGGCCGGGGAGATGACGCCCGAGAGCCTGGCCGACAGTCTGCGCCCTCTGATGGCGGATCCCGCTTTGCGGCAGCGCCTGGGCCGGAACGCACGGCAGGATGCTCTGGCCTTTGCCCCGACTGCGATCTACGATCAGTGGGAAAGCCTGCTGCGCGAGACCGCCGCCCGCAAGGGATGTACGCAACTCCAGCTGCTGGATGCGCCCGGCCCGCTCGCCACAGAGGCTGATGAGGCCTGCCGTGCGCTCATGCGCCGCCTTTTGGCGCGCAAGAACCTCCTGCTGCGAGATTCCCAGCTGCTGCACCGCTTCATCTGGCGACGGCCACGCCTGAAAGCCTGGCTCAAACGCCTGCTGCGCAAGGCCTGAGGCGTCGTTACTTCTCTTTGCTGCTGTTTGGGGGGAAGGGGAACCCCTCGCTCTGCTGTCGATGCCTGTAAGGCCTTACGGCCTAACAGGCACGGCCTCCGGCCGCCTTTCGGTCGCGCTCTGCTGTCGATGCCCGTAAGGCTCCTGCCTCGCCCAGGGCCTGCTATCACAAAATTTACAAATAATTTTCAACAGGTAAAATAAACAAACTCCCCCACACTCCGCCTGCCTTTGGTGACGAGGGCGCCTCGTGCCCCAAACTCTTCCCCGGTAAAAGCGCGCTGGGGAAGGGATGGGGGGCTTGGGGGGAA
>DWYJ01000068.1 GCA_019118745.1 Candidatus Desulfovibrio gallistercoris
AAGCGCGCTGGGGAAGGGATGGGGGGCTTGGGGGGAAGGGGAACCCCTCCCGCGCCGGCGGAGGGGTTCCCCTTCCCCCCAAACAAGAAACAAATCGTGTTAACAGGCCCTAGAGCGATTTCAGTTTGAAACGCTTCGCGTTTCAGCCCCTGCGGCCTGTCGTTTCGCGGAAAAAACGCAAGCGGGCTCCCCACCTGATTTCCGGCTACGGCGTCGTGGATGTTCCGCATTTGACATCATCGGAAAATACCATGTCAACAACCCTCCCCTTTCCTCGCTTCCCGCGGGATCTCCCGCGAGGTCATGGCGGCTCCCGGCGGCCGGGGCAGACGTCTGTGCCGTCATCCTCTCCCCCTCAGTCATGCCGGGCTGGGGGGAGCATTTCCGCTCGACCTCCGGGCGCAAGTCTGGCATGGTTGAGGGGTTCGCCGTAACTGCCGGAGGTGTCCGGTTTTCTTTCACGAGGACGACTATGCAGGAGCAGGATCAGGAACTGGCGCAGCGTTGTCGTGCGCTGGCGGAGGAGTGCCGCAAGGCGGGCGCGTGGATCGCCGACAATGCGGAACTGGTGGGCAACGAGAGCAGCAGCCTGCAAAAGGACATGCGGCATGCGGCGCGTTTTTTCACTCGTTGCGAGCATGCCGCCCGGCGCAAGATGTGCGCCGGGGTCTTCGGGCCGAGCCAGTCGGGCAAGTCCTACCTCATCTCCGCGCTGGCGCGGGATGCTTCCGGCAGCCTGCTGGCCGACTTTTGCGGCGATCAGCGGGATTTCCTCACCGAGATCAACCCTGAGGGCGGCAAGGAATCCACGGGGCTCGTGACCCGCTTCACCACCACGCCGCCGCAGGGGCTTGCGCCGGATCATCCCATCCGCCTGCGCCTCCTGACGGAAATGGACGTGGCGCGCGTGCTGGCCAATACCTATTACGCCGACTGCGAGCACAAGGAAGCGCCGGAGATGGAGCCGCTGCTCGCCGCCCTGGTCGGGCTGGAAAAAGCGGCGGGCGGCGGGGGCGCCGCCGTCAGCAGCGACGATGTGGAGGAGCTGCGCGACTACATCAACAAGAACTTCCTTTCCCGGCCGCGCGTGCAGATGCTGCAAAAGGGCTACTGGAACAAGGCTATGGAGCTGGCCCCGTGCCTTGACCTTGAAGGGCGCGCCACGCTTTTCAGTCTGATCTGGAACGGCGTGCCGGCCTTCCGGCAGCTCTACATCACCCTGTGCGGCGCGTTGCAGGCGCTCGGCAATCCCGCCGAGGCCGACTGTCCGCTGGCCGGGCTCATCCCGCGAGAGACCAGCATCATCGACGTGGCCGTGCTGCGGGGCCTCACGGAAGACAGCCGGAGCGACCGCCTCAACATCCGGGGCCGGGACGGCAAAAGCGCCGATCTGCCGCGGGCCGTGGTGGCCGCGCTCACGGCGGAGATCAGCATCTACATGCGCGAAAAGCCGGACAGTCTTTTTGACCATACGGACCTGCTGGACTTCCCGGGCTACCGTTCGCGCCTCAAACTGGAAAATCTGGAGGGCGAGCTGAACCGTCCCGGCACGCTGGAAAATCTTTTCCTGCGCGGCAAGGTGGCGTATCTGTTCGAGCGCTATTGCGAAGAGCGCGAGCTGACCAGCATGCTGCTCTGCATCGGCCCCAGCAATCAGGAAGTGCAGGACCTGCCGCGCGCCGTCTACGAGTGGATATGCTCCACCCACGGCGAGGATCCGCGGTCGCGCGCGGGCAAGCCCACCGCCCTGTTCTTCATCCTCTCCAAGATGGATATGGAATTCGAGAAGAAGGCAGGCACGCCTTCGGTGGAAAAGCGCTGGGACACGCGCCTGCAATCCTCGCTGCTGGACTTTTTCGGCAAGCAGCACGACTGGCCCGCCAACTGGGACGGCGAACGGCCCTTCAACAACATCTATCTGCTGCGCAATCCCAATTTCCGCTGCGACGCCATCTTCAACTTTGACGCCAATGGCCGGGAAGTCGCCGTGCGCCCCGAACAGGCGGACTATGTGGAAGAGGTGCGGCAGGCCTTCCTGAATTCGGAACTGGTACGGCGGCATGTGGCCCGGCCCGATGCCGTCTGGAACGCGGCCATGACCCTCAACGACGGCGGCGTGGCCCTGCTGCGCGAAAGCCTGCGTCCCCTCTGCAATCCCGAACTCAAGCGGCAGCAGATCGAAGTCATCGCCGGTGAAAAGCGCGAGCAGGTGCGCACGCGGCTGGAGCCCTTCTACCAGACGGACGACCGCGAAGAGCTGCGCAAGCAGAAGGAGCTGCTTTCCCGCGAGCTGGTCATGCTGGTGACCGGCGTCACCCGGCGTCATCTTTTCGGCGAGCTGCTCTGCCGCCTCCAGGTCAGGGACCATGACCTTTACGACCTCTGGCTGCGGCAGCGGCAGGCCGCCTCGCAAACGCCGGAAGCCGCGGTGTCCGTCAGCGTGGCCGACGACGTGTCCGCGGACGACATCTTTTCCGACATCTTCGGGGACGAGGCCGCCCGCCCCGCCCCTGCCGCCGCCGAGGCCGACGCCCCCCCGGTCCCCCGCGACGCCGCCGGAGCGCTCACGGACATGGTCTTTGACTACTGGATAGAGCAGCTCCACAATCTGGCGGGCAGCGCCGAGGCGCGCAACCATTTCGGCGGCCTGCCCTCGCGCGGATTCGAACAGCTCATCAGCGAGCTTTTGCTCTCGGCCCAGCGCCTTGGCCTGCGCGATGCGCTGGAACGGGATCTGCGCCAGTGCGGCGCATACGCCAACATGTCGCGTGAGCGCCTCATCTGGCGGCAGGTGAGCCTGGCGGCGGACGCCATCAACGCCTTTGTGGACTGGCTGGGCTTCGACCCGCGCAAAAAGGACGCCGCAGGGCGAACCATCCTTTTCGGCGGCAAGAGCTCGGAGCTCTTCACGCCGCCTGCCGAGCCTCCGGCGGAACCGGTCATCGGCGAGCAGGAAGCGCCCTATGACCGCCAGTGGTATACGGACTGGATGCGGGCGCTGGCCTGGAGCGTGGTCGCCAATGTGGACTTTGACGGCCAGCAGGTGCGCGACCCGCAGCAGAATGCCCGCCTGCGCGACATCCTTGCCGCCTTCAGGTAAGCCGGCATGCCGGGCGCTCGCCGTCCGCGGGGCGTGTTGACGCAAATTTTACAAACGATTTCACTCGATAGAGCATTTTCAGTTTGAAGCGTGTTTGCGTTTCAAACCGTGCGGCCTGACGTTTCGCGGAAAAAACGTGGTTTTTCCGCCTGTTTTGGGCCGGGCGGGCTGTGCCGCCGCCTCGCGTTCCACCTTTTTCAAAGGCAAGACGCGCCAACATCCTTCCCCGCCGCGCTCCGGCAGCGCCGGGGAGCCGCCCGGCCTTCCCGGCCCCGGCGGCAACCTCTTTTCAGGGAAAACGACGTATGAGAGCCATAATCACTCCCGATCCGCAGCGTGGCGCAGGCCATGCCCGCATCCTGCTGGAAGGCTGCCCCGCGGTCTCCGGCAGCGCCTTTACCCTGCGCCGCGGCAGCGACATGAAGTTCCTGGCCGCTTCCGGCTGGCAGGAAAGCGAGTATCCCCTCACGCCTGACGCCGCCGACAGCGCCGACGGCTGGGCGCGCCTGTTCGTGGGCCCGGCGGTGGTCGATCAGCTGGACCCCCTGTCCGCCTATCAGCTCGGCGTGGACGGTCAACGCTTCGGCGTGGAGATACAGCAGCTCGTCTACAGCCGCGAGCACGACGGCGGCGGGGCCATGCCGGGCATGCCCCCCGCTCCGCCCGTCAGTGCGCCCGCCCCCGAACCGGAGCCCGCGCCGGCGCCCCTTCCCGAACCGGAGCCAGAGGCCGCCCCGCTGCCCGATCCGCTCCCGGAGCCTGCCCCCGCACCGGCCCCCAGCCCGCAGGAACTCCCCCTGCAGGACATCCCGCCCAAGCCCAAAAGCCGCTTGCTGCCCATACTGCTCCTCCTGCTGCTCCTGCTGGCCGCCGCAGGGGCCGCGGCATGGTATTTCCTTGTCCATCAGCGCCCGGATGCGCCTGTCCCGCCCGTCCCCGCACAGGCGGAAAGCGCCCCGGCGGTCCCGGCCCAGCAGGCGGCTCCCGCGCCGACCGCTCTGGAGACCGCCCGCAAACATCTGCGCGGCGCGGCGGACCCGGCCGCCAGTCTGGCCCTGGCCAAGCCCCTGCGCACGCCTGAAGCCGGCCCGGAAGAGTCGGACGCCGCCTTCCTCCTGCTGGAGGATGCCGCCCAGAAGGGCAATGCCGAGGCCATGTGGCTGGTGGGGCAATTCTATGATCCCGCCGCCGGCCTGCCGCGCGGCAGCATCCCCGTGGATATGGCCCTTGCCCGGCAGTGGTACGAAAAGGCAAAGGCCGCGGGCGTGAGCCAGGCCGATGCGGCCCTGAAGGCCCTGCGCGGCCATGTGGAGGCCCAGGCCGCCAAGGGCGATATGGAAGCCAAGATGCTGCTCCAGAGCTGGAAATAGGAGGTCCGCCATGTATACCCGTCCCTTTGGGCGCTGCCTGCTGGCGGGCGTCCTCATCTGGGCCGCCGCCCTGTGTTGTCTGGCCCTGCCCGCAACGGGCGAAGCCGCACCGCTCCTGCAGGAAGGCAAGAAAAGCCTCTACCAGCGCGTCATCAGCCATCCCGGCGCCGTGCTGCGCCAGAGCGCCGATGCCGCCTCCGCCGTGGTGCAGGACAAGGTCGTCCCCTTCACGGTCTTCTATGTCTATGAGCGCGCCGGCGGCTGGCTGCGCGTAGGCACGGGCCTCAACGAGCCGCAGGGCTGGCTGGAGGAAGGCAAGACCACCGCCTGGAACCAGTCCCTGACCCTGCTCTTTGCGCCGCGCGCCGGGCGTGACCCCGTACTTTTCTTCAAGGCGGAAAACGACCTCAAGACCCTCTGCTCCGCCAGCGACATGGAAAAGCAGCTCGCTACCCTGCTGACGCAGGCCGCTGCCGGCAAGATGGCCGCGGACGCTCCCGTGCTGGCCAGCGAGCCCGCCGAAGCCCAGGGCGCGGTGGACGAGAAGCGCTTCTACCTCATGCCCATCCTCGGCATGAGCGACCCCTTCGACGACGTGAAGTTCCTCAACGTGGCGTCCATCGACCCCGGCACCGGCACGGCGCAGGCCCCCGACGGCCCGCCCAAGACCGGCATCGCCCTGGTGATGGACACTTCCGTCTCCATGAAGCCCTACATCGACCAGAGCCGCGACGTGGTGCGCCGCATCTACGATCAGCTCGAAAAGGAAAAGATGACCGATAATGTGGGCTTTGCCGTGGTGGCCTTCCGCAGCAGCACCACCGCCACCCCCGGTCTGGAATACACGAGCACCGTGGTCAGCGACTTTGCCACGGCAAAGGACAGGGCCGCGCTGGAAAGCCGCCTGGCCGCCGTGCAGCAGGCCACCGTCTCCAGTCACGATTTCAACGAGGATTCCCTCGCGGGCGTCTATGACGCCGTGGAAAAGCTGAGTTGGGGCAATTATTCCTCCCGCCTCATCCTGCTCATCAGCGACGCCGGCCCCCTGCGCAGCGGCGATCCGTACGCCTCCGTCCTGCTCGGCCCGGCGGAAATGAACGACCTCGCCCGCCAGAAAGGCATCTGGATCACCGCCCTGCACATCAAAAGCCCCGGCGGCTCCAAAAACCACGCCTACGCCGAACAGAGCTACCGCACCCTGAGCCGCCTTTCCGGCAACCGCAGCAACTATCAGGCCATCAATGCCCCCGATGCCGCCACCGGCGCGCGCCAGTTCGGCGCCGTGGCCGCCACGCTGGCGCAGGGCATGGTCAGCATGGTCAAGAACACCGCCGCAGGCAAGATCATGACCCGCCCCAAGGATGAAGCCCCTTCCCAGGACCCCGAAGCGCAGGCCCGCCAGCTCGCCGCCACCCTCGGTTACGCCATGCAGCTCCAGTACCTCGGCGCGCGGCGGCAAAACCAGGCCCCCGGCGTCGTCAACTCATGGATCGCCGACATGGATCTTGCTAAACTCGCCAAGGGCAGCCAGAGCCCCACCGTGGAAGTGGCCGTGCTCCTGACCAAGAACCAGCTCAACGACCTGAGCGCCCAGCTCAAGACCATCATCGACAACGCCGAACGCACCAAGAAGACCGACTCGCGCGACTTCTTCCGCGGCATCCTCTCCGCCTCCGCCCAAATGGCCCGTGACCCCAACCTGCCCACCCAGGGCAAAAGCCTGGCCGAACTGGGCGTCCTCGCCGAATTCCTCGACGGCCTGCCCTACAAGAGCGACATCATGCTCCTGCGCGAAGAAGACTGGTACCGCATGAGCATCGGCGAACAAACCGCCTTCATCAACCGCCTCAAGTCCCGGCTGGCCCGTTACGAAGAATACGACCGCGACCGCGCCAACTGGGAAAGCTTCGGTCAAACCAACGCCGGCGACTGGGTCTATCGCGTCCCCCTCAACATGCTTCCCTAAGCATGTGAGGTGTCCGGGGGAGGGGGAACCCCCTTGGCTAGCGCGCAAGGGGGTTCCCCCTCCCCCAAGCCCCCAC
>DWYJ01000069.1 GCA_019118745.1 Candidatus Desulfovibrio gallistercoris
GATGACCGCCCACTTTTCATCTGAAATGTCATGTCTGCTCATGCCAAACAGGAAAGCAGGAGTCATTCAAGATGTCCAGCTTTTTTAGAAACAGCCCCTAGGGCCTGTTAACACTATTCGCTGTTTGTTTGTGGGGAAGGGGAACCCCTCCGCCGGCGCGAGAGGGGTTCCCCTTCCCCACAAGCCCCCCATCCCTTCCCCAGCGCGCTTTTATCAGGGGAAAAGCAGGGACGAGGGGCGTATTGCCCGTCAGGGCAGGCGGAATATGTACATCCGACTTTCTGTATCTATTGAAATAATTAGTAAAATTTGTTTCAACAGGCCCTAGTACGACAGGTGCACGCCCTGCCGTATGGCGTCGCCTACCGCTTCGCACAGGCGGGCCAGGTCTTCCGGCGGCGTCACATAGGGCGGCATGAGGTAGATCAGCCGGCCAAAGGGGCGTATCCAGACGCCGCGCTCCACAAAAAAGGCCTGGAGCAGGGCCACGGGGACGGCTTCCGTCGTTTCCACCACCCCGATGCCGCCCAGCACGCGCACATCGGCCACGCCCGGCAGGCCCGCACAGGGGGCCAGCCCCTGACGCAGTCCCTGTTCGAGCTGCTGTACCCGCGTCCGCCAGTCTCCTTCCTCCAGCAGGCGCAGACTGGCCAGCGCCACGGCACAAGCCAGCGGGTTGCCCATGTAGGTCGGCCCGTGCATGAAGACGTTCCCGCCCCGGCAGATGCCGTCCGCCACCTGCTCGGTGCAGACGGTGGCGGCCAGCGTCAGCACGCCGCCGGTAAGGGCCTTGCCGCAGCAGAGGATGTCCGGCGTCACGCCCGCCCGTTCGGCGGCGAAGAGCGTTCCCGTGCGCCCGAAACCTGTGGCGATCTCGTCAAAGATGAGCAGGGCCCCGGCTTCGCGGCAAAGCTGCGCCAGCCCTCGCAGGTAGTCGGGATGATAGAACCACATCCCCCCTGCCCCCTGCACCACGGGCTCCAGGATGACCGCCGCCACCTCGTGTCCGTGCTCGGCCAGTTTTTGCCGGGCATCGTCCAGACTGGCGGGATCAAAGGGCTGATCGAAGCGACAGCGGGGCCGCTCCATGAAAAGCTGTTGCGGCAGCATGCGCGCAAAAAGGCTGTGCATGCCGGTGACCGGATCGCACACGCTCATGGCCCCTGTGGTGTCGCCGTGATAGCCGCCGCGCGGCGTCAGAAAGCGCGTGCGCTGCTGTTGGCCGATGCCCTGCTGGTACTGCAGGGCCATTTTCAGGGCCACCTCCACGGCAACGGAACCGGAATCGGCCGGAAAGACGCGCGCCAGCCCCTGCGGCAGCATGTCGAGGAGGCGCTCGGCCAGCTCCACGGCGGGCGCATGGGTCAGGCCGCCGAACATGACGTGCGGCATGCGCCCGGCCTGCGCCCGCAAGGCGGCCAGCAGGCGCGGATGGTTGTAGCCGTGTACCGCCGCCCACCAGGAGGACATGCCGTCCACGAGCTCCCGGCCGTCCGCCAGCACCAGCCGGTTATGATGGCTGCGCTGGGCCACAAAGACCGGCAGCGGCTCGATCGTCGAGGTGTAGGGATGCCAGAGCACTTTTTTGTCCCGTCGCACCAGCGCTTGCGTCACGTTCGGCGGCGTGCGCAGCAGCGCGGCCACGGCCTGCGCCACGGGCCGGACGGCCTGCGCGAGCCGCTCCCAGCCCGCCTCGTTCAGGGTCACCGTCGGCAGCACGGCCAGGGGGATGCCCTCGTCTTCCAGCCGGGCGCGCAGCCAGCTTTCGTTATCGGCCAGGATGGCCTGCGTCGCCTCGTCCGCCGTATGGGAAGCGTCCGGCGGCTGCATGAGCACGAGCCCCGCCGTCACGAGCCCCCTGTCCCGAACGGCATCCAGGGAGAGCCGTACCTGATTGAGGGCCCCCAGTCCGTTGTATGCCACGATGATCACCGGCGCGGCCAGCACGGCCATGAGATCGAGCGTGTCTTCCCGCTCATTGAAGGGGACATGCAGGCCGCCCGCCCCTTCCAGCAGCACGGCGCACGACGCGTCCCCTTCATGCGCGGCCATGAGCGAACGCCAGTGCCTTTCGATATCCCGGCGCAGCCCGGCCACCGTGAGCCGTGCGCCTTCACGCGCAGCCGCCAGATGCGGCGAGGCAGGCAGCCGGAAGCTGTGCAGCGTGGCCGCGGGCGGCAGCTGGCCCGGCGGCATATCATCCACGGCGCGCGCGTAACTGGCGGCATCGCCTTGGCTGGCGGCATCCTCCACGCCTGTCTGGACGGGTTTGACGGCCTGTACCGCCAGTCCGGCCTGGCGCAGGGCCCGCAGCAGCGCGGACGTGGCCACGGTCTTGCCTACGTCCGTCCCGGTCCCGCTGATGAAGACGGCCGCATCGGCCAGCGTACGGCGCGGGCGGCGGGACAAGTCGTGGAAGCTCATGTCGGGATCGTTCATGGGTGTGTGACCTCCAGACCGGCCGCGGCGATCATGGCGCAATCCTGCTCCACGGCGCAGCCGTGCGTGGTCAGATAATCGCCGGTCATGAGGGCATTGGCCCCGGCGCGGAAGATCTCGCTCTGGCGCTCGCCCAGCGTTTCCGGACGGCCGCCACAGATACGGAGGGTCGTGCCCGGCAGGATATGCCGGAACAGCGCGATGATGCGCAGGGCCTCATCGGCCGTGAGCGGGGGCCTGTCGCCCAGGGGCGTCTGCGGATGGGGATGCAGAAAATTGATGGGCACGCTGTCCACGCCAAGCTCGCGCAGGCTGAAGGCCAGTTCGATGCGGTCGTCCCAGCTCTCGCCCAGGCCGAACAGGCCGCCCGTGCAGACGGAGAGCCCCGCTGCCCGCACATGCTGCGCCGTGACGTAGCGCTGTTCCCAGCGCTGGGTGGTGCAGATCTGCGGATAGAAGCTCCGGGAGGTCTCCAGATTGTGGTGGAAGCGCCGCACGCCCGCACGGGCGAGCGCCTGGAGGGCGTCAGGGGCAAGGCGCCCGAAGGAGGTGCAGACCCGGCGGCGTACCGCGTCCGGGAGCCGGCGCAGCACGTCCAGCACCTGTTCCAGCTCTTCCTGCTGCAAGGCGCCGCCGCTGGTCACGATGCCGATATGCCGGACGGGCCAGCGGGCCAGATCCAGGATGCGCTGCCGCAAAACGTCCGCCGCCAGCAGGGGGAAGGTGGCTATGGGCGTCTGATTGTGCCGGCTTTGCGAACAGAAGCGGCAGTCCATGCCGCAGTTGCCGCTGCGGGCATTGATGATGGCGCAAAGCGAGATCCGGTCGCCGAATGCGGCCTGCCGCAAACGCCCGGCAGAGGCAAAAAGCTGCGCGTCCGGCAGGGTCAGCAGTTCGCGCGCCTGTTCCGGCGTGGTCACGGGCGCGGGCAATGAAGAAGAGACAGCGGAGGAAAGATGTGGCATACTCGTACTGGCAGGGATGAGACGGTGGCAGAATCAAAACACCCTGTTTTCGTACGTTATGCCATCCCTTTTGGCAAGAACGGAAGGCCCGCCCGGTTCGGCTCGCGGCCGCTGCCCGACTCTTACAGACTTTCGGAGGCTCCATGCTCCAGCCCGTTTTCGCCGGGATCGCCCCGCCCTTTGAGACGACCCTTGCCCGTACCGGGCGCATCGAGGGCCTCAATCCCTGTTGGGAAGAGGTGTTGCATCTGGCCACCCGGCGGGATTTTGAAAAGGATGCCGTCATCCCGCACACGCGCTGGCGCGGCATGTATTACCTCTCCCGCGGGTCCGTCGCCATCGCCTACATCGCCGCCTGCGGCCGCGAACGGCTGACCCTGCGGGTCGGGCCGGGCTGCCTCTTCAACGAGGCGCGCACGGTCTCCAGCTATGAGCCGGGGGTGGTCTTCCAATGTCTTGAGCCTTCGGAGATCTGGCGCTTCCCGGAGGAACTGCTGCAGGACGAGGCTTTCCTCTCCGCTCACCCGCGGCAGGTGGCCAGCCTGCTGCACTCCATGGGCATCAAGATCCTCATCCACTACACCTTTCTGGCCGATATGGGCACGGGGAGCCGGGAGTCCCACGTCTGCCGCTTCATCCTCAATCTTTCGCGCCAAAACGGCAATGCCCTGCGCTTCCCCTGCCCCATGCGACAGCAGGATGTGGCCGCCCTGCTCGGCATCCACCGGGCGACGCTTGCCCGTATCCTGCGCCAGCTCCGGGACAAGGGCATCATCGGGGCATTCTCCTGCAAGGAGGTCGTCATTCGTGACGCCCGGCGGCTGGAAGAACTGGCCCTGAACAATTGACGGGATGCCGCATAGGGACTGCGCCCGCCGGAGATATGCCCGGCAATGGCGGCAAACGCGGATCTGCTGGGCCTGACAGAACATGCTTTCCGTCCGAGACGCTTCGCGTTTCCAGCCATACGGCCTGCCGTTTCGCGAAAAAAAGCACGGCTTTTTCCGTTCACTTTTGGCCGGGCGGCGCGGTAACGCGCCCCCCCAAAAAAAGAGGAAGGGAGCACAGGGCTTCCTTCCTCTTTTCATATCCGCATGGGGAACGGGATCTAGTCGGCCTTGCGGCGCTTTTCCCAAAGCTTCATATCCTTCATCTTGCGGCGGCGCTCCCGCTGCAGGGCTTTGCAGACGAGCGGGGCATCCTTCTTGAAGCCCCATTTCTCGCGGTAGGCGGCGGCATCCATGCCGTGGGAGGCCAGGTGACGGCGGGTCAGGATCTTGAAGGTCTTGCCGCACTCCAGACACGTCACGGATTTTTCCTTGACCGACTTGCGGGCTTCGATCACCAAATCGCCGCCGTCAAGTTCCGTCGGGGCGTCGCCTTCGGCCACGCAACGGATACCCTGGGCCAGCTTCTGGATGAAGGACGTGATCTCGTCCTCACTCATCACGCGCACACTTGCCTGTGCCCGCGCGATCTCCAGTGCTTCCTTCAAATAGTCGTCCATTCCTTAACCTCTTCGTAAAAGGGAATCTGCCAGAGGGCAAAATAGTGTCCAGTCAATGACTTACACGCTCAGGATGTAGACGTCAACTTGTTTCCTGCAAAGCCGGCGATGCCCTTTTGCGGAGAGATCACTTCCTGATGGAGTAGTCGTTGAGGAAGACGGTTCCCCAAAAACGCTCATCCAGATACTGCCAGTTGAGGCCGGACAGATACTCCTGCCGGATGTTCGCGGGCTTCGCGGGCGACATATTGATCTCAAAGGCCTGCCGGGCGCGTTCTTCAAAGGCGGGGATCACGTCGGACATGCCGTAGGGCACGCTGGTCAGGGACGTGAAGCCTTCCGGCAGCGGTTCACGATATTCAAGGATGATCTTGCCCTTGTTGAAATCGGTGCGGCAGGCAAAGGCGCGGGCGATCCAGCGGCGGACCGGCTTGTCCTCATCCTTTTTCGCGGAGGCCGCCTGCGGCTGCATGAACGGCAAGAAAGCGTCACGGGATTCGCTGACCATATAGGTGCAGGTCTCCACGCCGAGACCGTTGAGCATGTCCGCCCCTTCATGGATGGCGAACGGATGGTACAGGGCGTTGTTCCAGTTCCACGGATCATCCAGCTCACCCTGAGCCACGATGGCCAGCGGGCCGTTGCCGTCGCCCTTGCCGTAAACGGCGATCCAGGCGTCGACGTTCAGGCCGCCGAGCACGCCCGACTCGCTCAGGGACGCCCGACCGAAACCGGCCGCCAGCAGCGGGAGCTGTTTTGCGGCCGCCGAAAAGGCCGGACGGGATGTGGAGACATAGGTGTCGCCGGCCATGCCGCGCTGCTGTGCGGCGGTGCAACCGGCCAGGACAAAGAGCAACAGCGCCACGCAGGACGTCAGGAATTTCATGGATGCATACCTCCTCTCCGGGAAGACTCAGCCCGGGGAAGTTTAGGGATTGGCCGGGGGATTTCCGGCGGGCGCGGCCGTATTGCCGCCACCCTGCGCCGGAGCCGGAGCGCCGGCGGAGCCACCCGGCATAAAGTCCTTGAGGTCGCGGGAGACCTCGAATGTCCGCAGCTCGCTGGCCGCAGCCTTGCCGAAGGGCGAGTCGGGGAAGCGCTTGACCACATCTTCCAGCAGGAACTGGGCACGCGTATTGTCCCCCAGCTTGCGGTACAGGCGGGCCTCACGGTAGCGCAGGCCCGGATATTCGGGCGAGTTGGCGTCCGGCACATATTCGCTGTAACGCTTGACCCATTCCAGAGCTTCGGGAACGCGGTTGGCCACCTCGCAAATATCCATGAGCGCGCCGATGGATTCCTTGATGCGTTCAGGATCCGCCTTGTCGGAGCGTTCGTCGGCCAGCTGCTGGAAGAGTTCGATCACCTGCTTGTTATAGGTGTAGGCATCGCCCACATCCTTGCGGACTTCAGCGTCCCGCGCCAGGAAATAGGTGGCGTAGGCGCGCTGATACAGCGGGATGTCCTTGCGGACGGCCAGCTGCCGCCAGCGGGAGAGGGCCGCGCCGGAAAGGCCCAGGTTCTGGGCCGAGAGCGCCGTGGCGTATTCCAGCTGGGAACGCAGCTGCGGCCGCAGCGGCCAGCCGGCGACGATCTTGGACAGATCCAGGATCTTGTCCCACGCGCCGGCTTTGAGGTAACGGTTGAAGTATTCGGTCAGGGCCAGTTCGCCGTAATCGGGGTCCATCCTGGCGGTCAGGAAGGCTCCCAGCAGCTCCAGCCCCTTGGCTTCGTCGCCGCGCTCCATGTACCCCTGCGCAAGGGCGTACCGCATCTTGGGATCAAGCTCGCCGTAGCGCTCGCGCACCAGCGGGAAGCCGTTCCAGAGGAGCAGGATGCGGCGGTAGTTCTGTTCGGCCAGCGCATTGCCCAGTTCGCTCTGGAAAGCCGTCCAGATGATGTCGCGGGCCTGCGGCACGCCGGGGTGCTCGGGATAGCGGTCGATGAAGTCCGCCGCGCTGCCCATGGCCTGCGTGAACTGCTTGTCCCAGAGCAGCCACATGGCGTACTTGAGACGGGACAGGACGCACTCCGGCGAGGTCTGCGAGGCTTCCATGATCTCCCGGTAGACCCGTTCGAGCGGCGTGTCTTCCGCGGGACGGGCGAACAGGGCGCTCATCTGCTCATAATTCAGCGGGCCGTCATAGATGCCCTTTTCCGCCAGCCGCAGCTGGCTTACCCGGCTGGAGCTGACCCCGGGCCAGAGCTTCATGATGCGCTGGTACATCAGGGACGCGGCGTTCCATTCGTTGCCGCGGGTATAGTTATCCGCCATCTTGAGCAGAAGGTCGTTATTGCCCTCGCGCTGCGGCTGGAGATTGACGAAGAGCCAGTAAACGTCCATAGCCGCGTCGTTGCGGCGCAGGGCTTCCAGGTTCTCCGCCTGCACCAGCAGGAAATCCGTATCATTCAGATAGCAGCGCGGCCAGCGCTTGTTGACGAAGTCCATGATGAAGCTGGCGTCCTTGTGCCGGCCCAGGCGCACCAGCGCCTTGCCCAGTCCCATGGAGGCCTCTTCCATGGAGCCGCTTTCGGGATAATTATCCAGAACCGTCTTGAAGGATTCCGCGGCATCTTCATACATCTTGCGCTTCAGCTGCTCCCGGCCCAGCTCCGTCATGGAGTCGGCCACCAGGGGAGACTTCGGATACTGCCGCAGCAGGGCCAGCATATTGGCGCGCGCTTCGTCCATATTGCCGATGCGCAGGTTGATGCTGCCCAGTCGTGCGTAGGCGTCCGGAGCGCGATCGTTGCGTAGATCGGCATTGAGGGCCTCGCTGGTGGCGGAGACGATGGCGTCATAGCCCGCCTGCGGCTTGTCCTTGTACATCTCCCACAGGCAGTCGCTGATGCCGTACAGCACTTCCAGCCGCCGGTCGCGTTTCAGCTGCGGCTGATCGTAGAGGATGCGCAGCTTTTTCAGGGCGTCCTCATACTGCTGCGCTTCCATAGCCTTCGTGGCTTCCTGCCAGACGGCTTCGGGATCGATGGGTTTTTCGACAGGGTTGCCCTGCTCGTCCACATAGATGACGTCGCGCTTGGGCGTTGCTCCCTGCTCCTTGCCGGCCGCCGCATTGCCTGCTGCCGGATCGCCGGGGGCAGCGGGCTGCGCGGCCGTTCCCGTATTCGAAGGCAGAGGCGGCAGCTCATTGGCCGCCGGGGCGGGCGCCATCTGATCATTCGGCGCAGTCTGCTCAGGCATGTTTTGCCCCGGCATGGGCTGACCGGGCATGGGCGTCTGTCCGCCCACCGGCATGGGCTGACCGGGCATGGTCTGCATGGGCTGGGCGGCAGGCTGGGGCATGCCCCCCTGTGCCGGCGTCATGGGCATCCCCGGCGCCGCCTGAACAGGCATGTTCTGTCCCGGCATGGTTTGCCCGGGCATGGGCTGACCAGGCAGATTCTGGCCGGGCATGGGCGTCTGTCCGCCCACCGGCATAGGCTGACCGGGCATGGTCTGCATGGGCTGGGCGGCGGGCTGGGGCATGGTGCCCTGCGCGGGCGTCATGGGCATCCCCGGCGCCGTTTGAACTGGCATGTTCTGGCCCGGCATGGTTTGACCGGGCATGGGCTGACCAGGCAGATTCTGGCCGGGCATGGGCGTCTGTCCGGCCGCCGGCATAGGTTGACCGGGCATGGTCTGCATGGGCTGGGCGGCAGGCTGGGGCACGCCCCCCTGTGCCGGCGTCATGGGCATCCCCGGCGCCGTCTGAACAGGCATGTTCTGTCCCGGCATGGTTTGACCGGGCATAGGTTGTCCCGGCATGACCTGACCCGGCATAGGCTGTCCGGGCATGGTCTGGCCCGGAGCCGGTTGGGGCGTGCCGGGCGTCTGCGTGGAAAGCGCCTGTTCCGGGGGCCAGTTTTCCGGCCCGCCGGGATTGATCCGGGCGGTGATGCCTTCGGCAGCCGTTGCCGCATGGCTTACGGCAGGGGAAAAAATTTCCAGCCCGGCACTCCCGCACAGCATACAGATTGCCGCTCCCACAAGAAGTCTGCGGCAGCAACGACCGGCGGCGCCGCAGGAGCGCAACGTCATGCCGGTCCCTTCCCCAGTGATATGATTCCGGTTTTTCCCGGTAGAAAATGCCTTGTTCACGCGCACGTCACTTCTTTTGGTTGGTGTTGCTGCACGTTATCATGCAAAAAACATGCAAAAATCAGCCGTTCTTTTTCTTCAATTTTTCGATGAGGGTCGTCCGCTTGATCCCCAGCAGCTCGGCGGCCTGGTTTTTGACCCCGTCCGCCCGTTGCAGGGCCTCATCGATGAGACGAAACTCCACAGCTTCCAGAAAATCTTTCAGGTTGATCCCCTGCGCTTCCAGCACGGAGAGATCCGGCCATACGAACTGTCCGCTTCCCGCAGCGGGAGCGGCGGCCGTCCCCGCCGGGCCAGCGGGAGGCAGGCTGGAGGCTGTTGACGCCGCTTGCGGCGCAGGGGCGGGAGCCGGCGGAGGAAGCGGCGCGGCGCTTGCGCCGAGCGCGCCCTCCGGCAGGGGGGGCAGGCTGTCGAGGGGGCCGACGTTGTCGCGTATCTTGGCGGGCAGATCGTCCACCTGCACGCAGTCGCCGTCCACGAGGATGCTCAACCGCTCCATGAAGTTTTCCAGCTCGCGCACGTTGCCCGGCCAGCCGTAGGCGAGCAGCACCCGGGCCGTATCCTCGCCAAGACGCAGCAGCGGCCGGTTTTTCTTCTGGCAGAAGCGTTCCAGAAAGCATTGCGCCAGGATCAGGATGTCCATCCCCCGTTCGCGCAGCGGCGGCAGGTGGAGCGGGATGACGTTCAGGCGGTAATACAGGTCCTCGCGGAAGCGTCCGGCCGTGACTTCGCTTTCCAGATCCCGGTTGGTGGCGGCCACGATGCGGACATCCACCTTCTTGCAGCCCGTGCCGCCAACGCGCTCGATCTCCTTTTCCTGCAGGACGCGCAGGATCTTCACCTGCAGGCTCAGGTCCATCTCGCCTATTTCATCAAGGAAGATGGTCCCGCCGTCCGCCAGCTCGAAACGGCCGGGGCGTGAGCGGATGGCATGGGTGAAGGCCCCCTTCTCGTGCCCGAAAAGCTCGCTCTCCAGCAGTTCCTTGGGGATGGCGCCGCAGTTGATGGGCACAAAGGGGCAGTCGGCGCGCCGGCTGTTGGCATGCAGGGCCCGCACAAGCAACTCCTTGCCTGTTCCCGATTCACCAGTTACAAGAACCGTGCTGTCCGTCGGAGCCACCTTGTCCAGTATCTTGAAGACCTCCACAAGGCTCGTGCTCTGACCGATGATGCCGTTTCTGTTCAGCTCCATGAAGCTCTCCCGCACAATCGTTAAGGTGTCAATAGCCTGACACGCGAAAAATTTCCAGTAAAAAAAGGCATGTCTCCCGGAATCAAGTTGAAATCATGAACAAACTCACGGAAAACGAGCTCCCGAACATCGCGGATGACGGGCCTGGGCTGGCTGATCTGCGCCCGGATATCCTGACGGCCGTACAGGCGGGAGCTGCCCTGCTGAGCGCTCCGCCCGGCGCGGGGAAAAGCACGCGCGTGCCGCTCTGGCTGCTGGAAGCGCCCTTTCTGGAAGGGAAGAAGATCCTCCTGCTGGAGCCGCGCCGCGTGGCCGCGCGCGCCCTTGCCCGCTACATGGCGGCCAGCCTGGGGGAGAAGGTCGGGGAAACCGTCGGCCTGCGCATGCGGCAGGAGACCCTCTGCGGACCAGCCACTCGTCTTGAGGTCATCACCGAAGGGGTCCTGACCCGCATGATCATGCAGGATGCGGAGCTGCCCGGCGTGGGCTGCGTCATTTTCGACGAATTCCACGAGCGCAGCCTGCATGCCGATACCGGCCTTGCCCTGTGTCTGGAGAGCCGCGCCGTCCTGCGGCCTGATCTCTGTCTGCTCGTCATGTCCGCCACGCTGGAAGCCGAAGCCCTGCGCCGTCTGCTGCCCGATGCGGCCCATCTGCGCTGCGGCGGACGCCAGTACCCGGTGGATATCCGGCATCTGCCGCCGCCCCCCGGTACGGACGCGCAGGATATGCCCGGCCTGCTGCGGCATGCGGCGGGCGTCATCAGCCGTCTGCTGCGGGAAGAGCAGGGCAGCCTGCTGGTCTTCCTGCCGGGTGTGGGGGAGATCCGCCGTCTGGAGGAGACATTGCGCGACGCCTGTCCCGCGGACGTGGACGTGCTGCCGCTCTACGGCCAGCTTGCGCCCGAGCAACAGGATGCGGCCATCTCACCGTCTCCGGCGGGGCGGCGCAAGGTGGTGCTGGCCACCAACGTGGCGGAGACCTCGCTCACCATCGAGGGCGTCCGTCTTGTGGTGGATACGGGGCTTGCTCGCGAACCGCGCTACAATCCCGCCGATGGGCTGACGCGCCTTGTGACCTGCCGCATCTCGCTGGCCTCCGCCACTCAGCGCGCCGGACGCGCCGGACGTCTGGAGCCTGGCGTGTGCGTTCGTCTCTGGCACAAGGAAGAAGAGAACGGCATGCGTCCGCATATCCGGCCGGAGATCCTCGATGCCGACCTGACCCAGACGGTCTTGCAACTGGCCGCCTGGGGCGTGCCGCGTCCGGAAGAGCTCCCCTGGCCGGATCAGCCCCCTGCCGCTCATCTTGCCGTGGCTCGCGAGGATCTTGTCCGGCTGGAGGCGCTGGAGCCGGATGTCTCCGTCAATCGTCCCACGCCGCTGGGGCTCGACATGGCCGCCCTGCCCCTGCCGCCGCGTCTGGCTCGTCTGTTGCTGCTGGGCGAACAGTACCACAATGCGGCCCTGGCCTGCTGTCTTGCCGTCCTGCTGGAAGAACGCGACCCGCTGCCGCAGGCCGATGCGTCGCTGCTGCACCGGCTGGACAGGCTCTGCCGCGGCGCGGCCGCCGGTGCGGGAGATGCCGCCGTCGCCCGCCTGCGCCAGTGGGCGCATCATCTGACGCATCTGCTGGTCTGTCCTCCGCAGGGGCTGTTCGAGGAGGCGCAGCGGCAAAGCGTCTCCGCCGGTCTGCTGACGGCCCTTGCCTTCCCCGAGCGGGTGGCGCAGCGCACCGGCGAAGCGGACGGTCAGGCGCATTATGTGCTGCGTTGCGGCAGCCGCGCCTTCCTGCCGCTGACGGACCCGCTCGCCCGTCAGCCCTTCCTGGCCGTCGCCGTACTGGACGGCGGCCACCGGCGGCATATGCAGGGAGCGGATCGCGGCCGCATCCGGCTTGCCGCTCCGCTGCCGGCTGCCGAGGTGGAAAGTCTTTTTTCCGCAGCCCTGCAACGGGAAAACCGTGTGGACGTGACGGAAGAAGGCCGCATCATCGCCCGTCAGCGGCGGCGGCTGGATGCCCTCGTCCTTGAGGACCTCCCCCTGCCCCGCCCGGACGGCAGCGCCTGTGCGCAGGCCCTGTGCGGTTATATCCGGCGCAAGGGGCTTGCCTGCCTGCCGTGGAGCGACGCCATGCATCAGTGGCGGGCCCGCGTGGCCCTGCTGCATGAGCGGGAAGGTGATCCCTGGCCCGACGTGGCCGATGCGGCATTGCTGGAACATCTGGAAGACTGGCTTGCGCCCTTTCTTGACAACTGCACCGATCTGCAACGCCTCTCCCCTGCCCGGCTGGCCGAGGCTCTGCGCGCCCTGCTGCCCTACCCGCTGCCCCGCCGTCTGGAGGAGCTGGCCCCCACGCAATGGACGTCCCCGGCTGGCGTCACGCATGCCGTCGTCTACGGCGAGGCGGGCGGCCCCTATGTGGCGGCCAAGCTGCAAGAATTCTTCGGCTGCACGCAGACGCCGTCTATCCTTGGCGGCCGTGTGCCGCTGCTGCTGCACCTGCTTTCGCCCGCCGGGCGTCCCCTGCAGGTCACCCGCGACCTTGCCGCCTTCTGGGCCAACGGCTACCGGCAGGTCAGGGCGGAGATGCGCGGCCGTTACCCCAAACACCCCTGGCCGGAGGACCCGCTTGCCGCGCCCCCTGCCGCCCGGACAAAAAAGCAGATGGAGCGCGAACGCCCGCCGCAGGACAAGCGACCTGCCTGATCGTCCCGGCAGTTCCCGTATGGTTGCTGCCGCTATTCTTCTTGACGGGTTTGCCCTGCCTGCCTATACTCATACAGTTGCTGTGCGCTCGTAGCTCAGGTGGATAGAGCAGGAGCCTTCTAAGCTCTTGGTCGGGGGTTCGAATCCTCCCGGGCGCGCCAGAAGAAAATCAGACGGTTACGTGCTATTCGTGTGTGACCGTCTTTTCCTTTGCGCCGCTTTTTTTCAATTCTGTCACCCATCTGTCACCCAGGGGCGGCGTCTTCCCCTGGACGGCATATGGCTGGGCGCCCGCATCTCTTCATACGCAGACGGCCTCTGCGCCTTCCGTAAGATCCGTATCCGCAGGAGCATGCGGGCGCGACCTTCTGCGGGCGCAAGCCCGCTCAGGGAGGCGCCCGTCCGTCCTCCCCCTCACCCCCTTGCCGCAAAAGCAGACCAGCATGGTCCTGCGCCGTCGGCCGCCATGCCGGGTCCTTTTCACCCTCCCCTTGCTCGCGGGGCTTTGCGACCCCAAGAATCGCGGGATTTTTTGGGGAATTTTTCGTGGGAATTCGGGAAGGGTCTCCGGCGCTGCCGTGCTGCCGGGGCCTTACCTCACTCCGCGTCCGCATGCCGGCACTGCCACTGAGGTCCTCCGATGACAGACAGAGAACTCTTGCGGCAGGTGCAGGATCGCATTGCCGAAGAACAGCAGGAGCAGTCCCCGAGCGGTGAGCGGCAGGCGGATCGGAACGCCCTGCCCGTCCCGACCCATGACTTCGTGGAGCGCTGCCTCTACGCCAATGAGTTGGGCGACGGGCTGCTGTTCGCCTATCTCTTCCGTGGCCGCCATGCCTATGTGGGGCAGGCGGATGAGTGGATATACTGGTCCGGCCATCACTGGTCCGTGGACCTCATCGAAAAGGGGCATCATGCCCGGGCGGATGTGGAGCACGTGGCGCTGGCCTATCAGGAGACCGCCCGGCATTTCGACGCGCTGGCCAAGAGCGCCGAGCATGACGGCGACAGGGAGTCGGCGACGCGTCTCAAGGCCAAGGCCGACAAGATGAAGGTCCGAGTGGCCAAACTGCGGACGGATCCGGGCCGCAAGCGTTGCCTTGAGTTTGCCAAGACCAATCTGGAGTCGCCGCTGGCCATTGCCGGCCATGAGATCGACCGCGATCCGTGGGCGTTGCCCATGGCCAATGGCGTTGTCAATCTGCGCACCGGCGAGCTGCATCCTGGTCGCCCTGAGGACTGGCTGGTGAAGTCCAGCCCGGTGGAGTGGCAGGGCATCGATGCGCCCTGTCCCCACTGGGAACGCTTCGTCACCGAGATCATGGGAGACGATCCCGAGATGGCGGCCTTTTTGCGGCGCGTCTTCGGCTACGGCTGCACGGGGCTGGCCCGGGAGCACATCTTCCTGGTGCTTTTCGGGCGCGGCCGCAACGGCAAGGGCATCATGACCGAGGTCATCCAGACGGTGCTGGGCGGGCAGAATGCCACGGCCAGCCTGGCCGGGCCGGTGCAGTCCGAGATGCTGCTGGACCAGGGCAAGAACCGCAGCGCCGCGGGCCCCAGTCCGGACATCATGTCCCTGCGCGGCCTGCGCATCGCCTTTGCCTCCGAGACCGACGAGGGCCAGCGTTTCAGCCCGGCCCGCGTGAAGTGGTTCAGCGGCGGCGAGACCCTTACCGGCCGTTACCCGCACGACAAGCGCAATGTCAGCTTCGAGCCGTCACACCTGCTCTGCCTGCTGACCAACCACAAGCCGCACGCCCCGGCCAGCGACTTTGCCTTCTGGGAGCGCCTGCTGCTGGTGGACTTCCCCCTCTCCTTTGTGGATCGCAAACCGCAGAACGAGAACGAGCGCCCCATGGACAAGGGCCTGAAGGATCGCCTGCTCCAGGAGCTGCCGGGCATCGCGGCCTGGCTGGTGCGGGGCTGCCTGGAATGGCAGCGCGCGGGGCTGGATCCGCCGGCCAAGGTGCGGGAGGCCACGGCCGAGTATCGCAAGGACGAGGACATGCTGGCCGACTTCATCGAAGAGTGCTGCATCCTGCAGCAGCCGGGGGAAAGCGACATCCGCACGCCGGCCTCCGAGCTGTACGACGCCTTCTGCGAGTGGTTCAAGGTCAACATCTCTTCCAAGAAGACCGTTTCGCAAAAAGCCTTTGGCAAGATGATGCTGGAGAAGTTCCAGCGCGAGCGCAAGGGCGGCATCTACTATTACTACGGCATCAGCGTGTCCAGCCAGATGCAGCACGAACTGGACGAGTAACAGGACCATCGCAGGAGCATACGGGAGGGCATTTTCTGTCCGTCCTGCCTGAAACCCTTTGGAATACAAGGGGAATCTTCTGCCGCAGGATGATGTGACCATTTTTGCCATAATTCTTTCGCATGTGCGCGAGCGCTTTTTTGAAAAAAGTTCTTCAGAAGAATGGTCACATCGTCCTGTTTTTTGAAAAAAACCTGTCATTGCAAAATATTGCGGACAGGATGATGCCATGCCCATGGCAGGATGATGGTGATGATAGAGCAGCTTGTCCAACAGCGCGGCCTGAAGGCCGTCAAGGTGGCCGGAACGCACGGCGGCGAATACGCCTGCCCCTGTCCCGCCTGCGGCGGCAAGGATCGTTTTCGCTTCTGGCCGGCCCAGGGCGAGGGCGGGACGTGGTATTGCCGCCAGTGCGGCAAGGGCGGGGACTGCATCCAGTTCCTGCGAGACTTCGAGGGCCTGAGCTATGCCGAGGCCTGCCGGCGTCTGGGCAGGGAACGCGCGCCGCTGCCCACGTCCATCATGCCACGCCGTGAGCGTGCCCGAGAGTGGACGCCGGCCGAGGCGTCGCTGCCCTGCCCCGCCTGGCGGGAGCACGCCGCCAAACTGCTGGACTACGCTCACCAGCGTCTGCTGGACGACGATGTGCAGCTCATGCGCCTGGCCATGCGCGGCATCGAGCGGGTGGCGGTGGAGCGTTACCGGCTGGGCTGGCTGCCCGGCGAGAACGGCAAGGACGGCTATCACCGGGACCGCGGGGCATGGGGCCTGCCGCCGGAGACCAATGCCAGGGGCCGCAAGAAGTCCCTGTGGATACCGTCCGGCCTGGTCATCCCCGCCCTGGACGATGACGGCGCGGTGCTGCGCCTGCGCATCCGCAGGGACGAGGAAGCGCGCGCCCGCTTCGGCGCGGACATGAAATACGTGGTGGTGCCCGGTTCCAGCATGCGCCCCCTGCTGCTGCGCCCCGAAGCCAGGGCGTTCGTGGTGGTGGAAAGCGAGCTTGACGCCATCGCCTGCGCCGCGGCCGCCGAGGCCGCCGGTCTGGATGTCGGGGCCTTTGCGGCCGGGACCAGCCTGGGCCGACCGGACACCGTGGCGCATGCCGTCCTACGCCGGGCGCTGTGCATCCTTGTGGCGCTGGACTTTGACCAGCCGGACGCCCAGGGCCAGCGGGCCGGCGCCAGAGGCATGCCCTTCTGGGCGCAGACCTACCGCACGGCCCGGCGCTGGCCCGTGCCCAGCGGCAAGGATCCCGGAGACGCCGTGCGTGAGGGCTGGAATATCGCGGACTGGCTACGCATCGGCCTGCCCCCTGTCTTTGCGCAGACAGCCCCGCAGAGCGCGGATGACACGCCTTCCCGCGCCCTTCCCCCGGAGAGGGAACAGGCCCGTGAGACCATGCCCGCTGGACAGAATGACGACCAGGGCGGGGGGACGGAAAAGGCGTGCCCCGCGCAGCCGCTCCCGCCCGAAGACCGGCAGTGCCCGGCCGTGACTGCCGCTGTCTGGGGGCGTGGCGGAGCGCAGTGCCTCACCCACCCCATCGGCCCGCTGGACAGCCTCAAGGTGCTGGCCCGGGCCGGCTTGTGGGCCATCCCGACGCCTGATGGCGATTTTCGCCTTACCGGGCACGAGCACTGGCCGCACGACGATCTGCCCCGGCTCGTGAGCTGGCTCAAGCGCCACGGCGAATGGGTGCGCGGCGCGCTCTACGGTGAGTGGACGTACTGAAAGACTGCCGCTCCCCCGGCCTTGACCTCGGAGAAGGAAATGGGCACACTGAAACTCCCCAAATTACCAGAGGCGTTACCGTCGCCTTTGCCGTACCCCCTACACGGCGAAAAGTGCGGTCTTTTTTGTTTTGCCCTCTGCGCACCTCGTGGGTGTGGAGTACATATTGGCAAGGCGACGTCCGGTATCCGCGAGGACCGGCGGCTCTGGTAAGCCGGGGAGCGTCGTCTTGCCTTTTTTGTACCCCAATCCCAAATTACCAGAGGTGTCCCATGTCCCAGACCAGCATTGCCCAGCTTGAAAGCCGCATCCAGCAGCTTGAACAGGCTCTTCACCGGCAATCGACCCACCACGAACAGCTTTGCCGCATCGTCCTGCACCTGCAGGAACGGCTCATCGCCCGCAACGATGCCGCACTGGCTTCAATGCCTCCCTTTCCCTCTCCGCAGCAGCTCCAATAGCGAATTTGCCGCCCAATGGTCACATGGTCCTGCGCGCAGCCTTCTGTCTGTCATGCCGGATGGATGGGCACGCCCGGCGAACGAAACCGCCACAGGACCATCGCGCAATGGTCCTGAAAATAACCTGTTGACATCGCGCAACTTTTTTATGCTATTCTGGGGTATCCGGCGGCATGTCCATGCGCCGGGAAACCTCAAGGAGAACCGCTATGCCCAATCTCGTTCCCTTTGCTTTTGAGGACAACCTCGTCCGCTCCTGCCTGGACGAAAACGGCGAGCCCTGGTTCGTTGCCAAGGATGTGTGCCGCGTGCTGGGGATTGAAAACAACAGGGATGCGATATCTTCACTTGATGAAGATGAAAAGATTACCGTCGCCAATCCCGACGGTAATCCCCGCGCCGGCATCCCCCATCAGTACACGCTGATTTCCGAGTCCGGTCTGTACGCCCTCATCTTCCGCAGCCGCAAGCCGCAGGCCAGAGCGTTCAGCAAGTGGGTACGGGCCGAGGTCCTGCCCGCCCTGCGCACGAGCGGCCATTACGAAACGCCCGGCTACAGGGAACGCATGGCGCAGTACCGCAGCGATTCCGCCCCCCAGCCCGAGGCCGCCCGTTATCTGCGTCCCGCCATGCGCGAGCGTCTGCTTTCCAGCGCCATCCAGACGGCCAAGATGTGCGGCAATACCGACCCCGCCTTTGTGGATGGCCTGTATGCCCGCTACTGCGCCATGGTGGCCGGTGACGTACAGTCCGCCGCCGACCGCGACGCCTCGCCGGAAACGCCCCTGCATCGTGAGGAACAGGCGGCCCTGGTCCATCGCTTCGTCAAGGAACGCTGCACCGTTGCCCGCGGCATGAAAAAGTCCGCCACGCGCCTCTATGCAGCCTTCAGGGAGTGGTGGCAGGGCCAGACGGCAACGCCTCCCGCGTCGCAGCGTCTCTTCGGCATGATCCTCAAGGAGTACTTCCCCTCACGGCGCAGAGGCGGTCATTTCTAGTACTATGACATGGCGCTTGTGGATGAATAAGGGTGTTCCATTGCCCCGCATACCAAAGGGCCGGGGCTTCCCGGCCCTTTCTCTTTGAGAGGTCCCATGTCTGGAAAAATAGTGCCTTCCCGCAGTTGCAAGACCCAGCTGGATGCCGTGGCCTACCTCAAGGACGCGGGCTACAAGTGCAGCAAGAGCCAGTTCAACCGGGACGTGAAGGCGCGCAAGGTGCCCCGGACGCCGGAAGGCTGGTTCGATGAGGCCGCCCTGCTGGGCTACGCCAGCGCCAATCTCACGCCCGCCGGGCAGGTGGCCGACCGGCAGCTGGCCGATGCCACCACCAGCCGTCTGTCGGCGGACGCGGAACTCAAAAAATACCAGGCCGAGCGCGCCCGTCTCAAGCTGGAAAAGGAGCAGGGCCTGCTCATGCCCCGCGCCGATCACGAGCGTGATCTGGGCGCTCGCGCCCTGTTCTTCAGGAACGAGGTGCGCAACTTCATCCACCTGCACGGGGCCGCCATGATCCATCTGGTGGGCGGCGAGGAGGCGAAGCTGCGCGAGCTGGTGCAGTGGTGGCTGGAAACCACGGAAATCTGGATGGATGCCTGGTCGGGCGAGCGGGAATTCCTGCTGGAAGATGGCGACAGCGGCGATTCCCTGCCGCCCGAGGGGGAGGACGCGTGAAGATCCGCTTCTGCGAGGCCGAACGGCGCATCTTTGCCCGGCGCGAGCGGCTGAGCGTCTCGCAATGGGCCAGCCGCTACCTCATCGTGCAGGACGGCATCTACCGCGGCAGCCCGCTGCGGCTGGACGTCTCGCCCTTTCTGGCCGGCCCCATGGACGCCTTCGGCGATCCGCGCGTGCGCGAGGTGGTGGTCTGCGGCTCCCTGCAGGTGGGCAAGACCCTCCTGCTCTACGCCTGTCTGGGCTGGGCCATGGACTACCGGCCGGGCATCAAGATGCTGACCATGCCCACCCGCGAGTCCCGCGACCGCGTGGTGGAGAAGAAGCTGCGGCCCATGCTCCAGGGCAGCCCCCTGCTGCGCCGCATGGTGGGCAAGTACCGGCGCGAGAACATCCTGCTCCGGGACGGCACCAGCATCGAGCTGGCCACGGCCGAATCCCCCAGCCAGCGCGCCTCCATCACCGTGCAGGACCTCATCGTGGACGAGGAGGATCTCTACAGCGGCGGCGGCGACTCCTCTCCCCTGCAGGACTTCAAGGGCCGCACCCGTTCCTATGGCGACTTCGCCAAGATCATCCGGGCCTGTCAGCCCAAGGGCGACGAAAGCTCGTCCATCTGGCGGGGCATCACCGAGCAGGTGGACCAGCTCATGTGCTACGAGGTGACCTGCCCGGCCTGCCGTCATGTCCAGCTCATGGACGTGGGCCACATCGTGGTGCCCGGCGGCGAGACGGACACGCGCCTCATCCGCTCCCGCAAGCTGGCCCGCTACCGCTGCCCGCACTGTCAGTACCTCTGGAGCGACCACTCCCGCGATCTTGCCGTGGCCGCAGGCCGCTGGCGGCCCTACGTTTGGACGGGCGCGGCCTTTGAACCGGCCCCGGAAGTGCGCGACGCCCGCAGCCTGGGCTTCCACCTGCCGGCCGTGCTGTCGCGCTTCGTGAGCCTCTCCGATCTGGCGGCCCGCCGGGCCATCGCCCAGGCCAGCGACGATGCGGCCGTGCAGCGCCAGTATTACAACGACGACCTGGGCCTGCCCTGGTCGCCGGTGGAGCTGCGGACCGATGTGGAACATGTGCTGGAGCGGCGCGATCCGCACCTGCCCCCGCGTACCGTGCCCCACGGGGCCGTGGCCCTGACCTGCGGCATCGACGTGCAGAAGCACGGCTTCTGGTATCTGGTGCGCGCCTGGATGCCGAGCCTGGCCAGCTACGTCATCGACTACGGCTCCCTGAGCAGCTGGGACGAGGTGGCCACCCTGGTCTTCGGCACCTGGTATCCCGTGCAGGGCCCGGACGGCACGGATGCCGGCGAGCGCATGCCCATCTGGCGGGCCGGCATCGACTCCGGCGGCACCGAGACCGAGGGCGTCTATACCCGCACCGAAGAGGTCTACATGTGGGTGCGCGCCAATGGCGGCGGCGTGGTGCACGCCTGCAAGGGCGCCAGCCGCCCGCAGGCCGCGCCGGTGCGCTGGGTCATCCGCGAACGCATGCCGCACAACGGCCGTCCCATCCCCGGCGGCCTGCGCCTCTATCTCATCGACAGCGGCGCGTTCAAGACCACGGACATGGGCCGCCTGCTCAATGCCGACAGCCGCCAGCCCCTGCGCTTCCATGCCGAAGCCGACGAAACGCTGGCCTCGCAGCTCTGCGCCGAGCGGCTGGTGCGCAAGAACGGGAACCTCGTCTGGGTGCGGGAACACAAGGACAACCACCTGCTGGACTGCCTCATGCTGTCGGCCGCAACGGCTGACGCCTCCTGGACGCCCAGCCTGCCGCACCACATCCTGCAACAGCAGGCGCAGGCCCACATGCAGGCCCGGATACAGGCACGCACGCCATCCGCCGGCCAGCGCCCCCAGCAACGCAAGCGCCCGCAGCCCGAAGCTCCGGCGCACCGATGGTAAGCCCAGGGAGGACAGCATGGCCTTTACCACGACAGACGGCGACATCTCCGGCGCATCCGCCATGCGCGTGGAACAGGGGCGCCTGCTCCGCGGCCTGCGCGAGATCGCGGCCGTGCTGCGCTGCTCGGAAAAGAGCGTGCCGCGCTATGTGGAGCACTATGGCCTGCCCGCAGGCAAGATCGGCGGCCGCTGGTGTGCCGACGAGGCCCGCCTGCGGGAGTGGCGGGAGCGGCAGCTTGCCGCCACTCCCACCGGCGGGACAGAGCGCCCCGCCAGTGTCTCATGACCGGGCCGCATCCGGCCCTGCTCAGGGCATGACCGTGGCCTGCAGGCGGATGTCCAGCCCCTTCATGATACGCAGGATGGTGTCGAAACGCGGCTTGGCTCCGGGCCGCAGGGCCTTGTACAGGCTTTCCCGGCCCAGGCCGGTCGCTTCAGCCAGGCGGGACATGCCGCGCGCCCGGGCCACCGTGGCCAGCGCGGTGAGCAGGCGGTCAGGGTCGGCATCCTGCATGGCATCGGAAACATAGGCCGCAATGGCCTCTTCGCTGTCCAGAAATTCGGCGGCATCAAAAACGCGGAACCTGCTTTCGTCCATCAGTCGTCCTCCATCATGGCCCTTGCCCGGGCAATGTCCCGTGCCTGGCTGGACTTGTCGCCGCCAACCAGCAGCAGGTACACGATCTCTCCCCGCTGGGTGTAGTAGATGCGGTATCCCGGGCCATGATGCACCCGCATTTCGCACAGTCCCTCACCGAGCGGCTTCACATCGCCAAAGTTTCCCTGCTCCGCGCGTTCCAGCCGGGCAAGGATCTTCACCTTGCCCCGGACATCTCGCAGGGTTGACAGCCATTGGCCGAATTCCGGGGAAAACTTGAGGATGTTCATGGGAAAAATGTATCTACTTGGATACATATTGTCAAGGTATCTCATGCCTGCCCTTGACACCTCTCCCCGCTTCAGGCACCTTGATTTTCCCAACTAGCGAGGCGCGTCTGCCGCCAGCCCTGCTCCCAAGGCTCGGGCCATGCAGATTTCCACTATGTTGCAGCCAACTGCTTTTGGCAGATTTCGGCGGTATGACGTCCGGGTGTCCGTGAGGCCCCGGCAGCTCGCTAGCTGGGGAGCGTCATACCGCCTTTTTTGTTTTCCAATCCCTACTAGCGAGGTGCCTTATGTCTCAACCCACCATTGCCCAGCTTGAAAGCCGTCTCCATCAGCTTGAACAGGCTCTCCATCGGCAACTGGCCCACCACGAACAGCTTTGCGGCATCGTCCTGCGCTTGCAGGAACGCCTCATCGCCCGCAACGACGCGGCCCTGGCCCCATACGATGCGGATGTGGCGCACGCTCTGGAGCGCGGTTGTCAGCTGGTGGCCCTGCCCACGCCGCAGGATGTCCCCCATGCCTAGCCCCCTTGAGCTGCGAGTGGAAGTTCTGGAGCGCCAGGTGGCCGATATGCAGGCCATGCTGGAAAGCCTGCTGGCCCATGCACAGCGTCAGCAGGCGGATGCGTCCCCTGCTGGACAGAGCGCGCACGAGGAGGACAAAATCCTGAGGGCTGTGCCGCGGCGCTGACCGGAAAAAAACGGACAAAACCGGACAAAACCGGAAAACGTTTACATCTCTCACGAGTATCTGCTAGCTCCATGCAAAAGTCTGAAAGATCTTTGCATGGAGCTTTTTCATGGTCGGGTATTGGAGAACGCTTTACGAAACGATGCGGGAGGACCTGCAGTCCCCCGCATTCCGTCAGTTCGGCAGCTACAGCATCGGCGGCCGCAGCTTCTCCTACCGCAGCCTTGCCGAGTTCCGCCAGATCCTGGACTGGGTCGAGGAGCAGGCGGCGCTTGAGGACGGCGTGCCCACCTACCGTGCCCGCCGGCAGGCACGCAACGGGGGGCGCGGCTGATGGCTCCCGCCCCGCTCTCTCCCGGCCGCGCCGCCCGCCGGGCCGGCCCTTCCCGCCTGCGGCGGGCAGTCCGCCCCGCATCCGGTCAGGTGCGCGCCGCGGGCTACGACGGCGCATCCAGCCCGCGCGGTACCGGCAACTGGCTGCCCGCCAATGCGGATTTCAACCAGCTGCTGGGCATGGACAGCGCGCGCATGCGTGGCCGTGTGCGCGATCTGGTGCGCAATTTCCCGCCCTTCGCTCGCGCCGTCAACGCCCTGGTGGCCTTCACCGTGGGCAGCGGCTCCCGCTTCCAGTCGCTGGCTGTCCTGCCCGACGGCACGCCGGACATGCCCGTCCGCAAGCGCATCGAGGATCGCTTCCGCGCCTGGATGGAGCAGGCCGATGTGACGGGCCGCCTGCATTTCTATGAATTGCAGCAGCTGGCCAAGCGGCAGGAATGCGAGTGCGGGGAATACATCCTGCGCTTTGCCCGCCCCCGTGACCGGCGGCGCGGCCTGCTGGCCCTGCAGATGCACGAGCCGGAGAACCTCTCCAGCTGGCGCATCGAGGGGCAGGAGCCGGACAGCGACATCTGGCAGGGCGTCGAGTACGACATCTGGACCGGCGAACCGCTGGCCTATCACTTCCAGACCGTTTTCGGCTGGGAGCGCCGGCTGCGCACCTGGCGCGAACCGGCCTGCAATGTGCTGCACGGCTTCCAGACCCTGCGTCCCGGCCAGCTGCGCGGCGTCACTCCCTTTGCGCCGGCCATCCTCATGGCCCGCGACATGGGCGACTACACCACGGCCGAGCTGGGCGCGGCCAAGATGGCCGCCAAGTGGCTGGGCTTCGTGCGCTCGCAGGATCCCGGCTTCTCCCAGCTCACGCGCGGTCTGGGCGATCCCGCCGCCTGCCTGCGCGACGAGGTGGAGAACCTCGAAGACCTCACCATCGAATACCTGAACAACAACGAGGACGTGTCCTTTGCGCCGCCCTCGCAGCGTCCGGGCGACAGCTTCGACCGCTTTGTGCGCCATACCCTGCGCATGGTCGCCATCTGCCTCGACCTGCCCTACGAGATCCTTTCCGGCGACTACACGTCCATCAACTACTCCACCAGCAAGGCCAGCCGCAACGACTTTGCCATGTTCCTGGTGCCGCATCAGTTCCGGGCCGAGCAGCATTTCATCCGCCCCGTGTTCCGGCGCTGGCTGGATCATGAGGCGCTCACCCAGGACTACCTGCCCGGCTACTGGCAGAACAGGAGCCGTTACCAGCGAGCCATGTGGATACCGGCCGGCATGCCCAGCGTGGATCCCCTGCGCGACGGCAAGGCTCAGATAGACGGCATCAATGCGGGCATCCTCTCGCCCCAGATGGTCATCCTGGGCGAGGGCCGGGATCCCGAAGAGGTGGTGGAACAGCGGGCCTCCTGGGCGCGCCTTTGCGCCGCGCACGGCATCGATGCCGCCACCGGCGCGGTGAGCACCGGGCTGGCCAATAACCCCGCCAGACTGGGCGCCGCCGAGAGCGCCGGAACCGAGCAAAAGTAAGGAGATCCCCATGTCCTTTGTGACCCGTTCCGCCCCGCTGGGCGCTGGACGCCCCCTGACGCTGGATGAAGCCGCCCGCTCCGTGGACGTGGTGGCTTCCACCCAGGCCGTGGTCAAGGTCTTTGACGTCGATGAATGGCAGCCCGTCCGCGAGGTCCTGCTCATGAGCGGCTGCCAGCTGCCCGATTCCGGGCGCGTGCCCCTGCTGGACTGCCATAGCCGCGAGCATGCCGGAGACATCGTGGGCAGCTTCATGGACATACGCGTTGAGGACGGGCCGCAGGGCCCGCAGCTGGTGGGCCGGGCCGTATTTTCGGCCACGCCGGACGGCGAGGCCCCGTTCCGCAAGGTGGCGGAAGGCCACCTCACCGATGTGTCCATCGGCTACGAGGTCATCGCCTGCCGGCGCATCCGGGCGGGCGAGACCGCCGTCATCGAAGGCGCTCCCTACGCCGGCCCGCTGCGCGTGGCCACGCAGTGGCGTCTGCTGGAACTGTCCTGCGTGCCCATCGGCGCGGACAGCTTCGCCAAGATCCGTTCCGCACTACGCAACCCCCAACCGGCCCGCAAGGGCAAAAAGGAGAAGACCATGTCCAGACAAGAATCCGGGCAGCCCGAGGTCCGCAGCCTGCTGGCCAGGCTGCGCCGCCTGCTGGGCCTGCGCGAGGACCCCGAAGAACAGACGCCCGCCCCGGACGCGGCCCCCCGGCAGGCTGCCGTCACCGATGAGGCCGGCGTCGCCGTGGAGCCGGAGCAGCTCGACGATGCCGAGCTGGAACAGCTGGTGGAAGACCTGGGCGTCCTGCTGGATGAGGCCGAGGCCGAACAGCAGGGCCGCGAAGACAGCCGGCAGGAAGAGGGAGAGCGCGAAGGCGAGGAAGACGAGACCGCCTGCCGCGGCGCGCTGCTGGGCAGGTTCATGGCCGGCCTCACGCCGGGCCAGCGCCAGCGCTTCGGCCAGAAGCTGGAGCGTCAGCGCATCCGGGGCATCCGCGAGCTGGCCCGGAGCTTCCAGCTTTCCCCGGATCAGGAAGACAGGCTCGTTGCCTCGGGCATGAGCCTTGGCCGCGTCCGCAAACAGGTGGAGGACATGGTGGCCCAGCGCCGGCATCTCGGCCCCGGCTTTCAGGTCGTGAGCATGGGCCGTGCGGAAAAGGAGACCTTCCGTGCCGCCGTGCAGGACAGCCTGCTGCTGCGCTGCGGCGCCAGACTGGACAAGCCCGCGCCCGGCGCTGAGGAACTGCGGGGCATGACCCTGCGCGAGATCGCCCGCGAGATGGTGATGCGCGCCGGGCAGCGTTCCGGCGGCGACATCCGCGACATCGTGGGCCGTGCCCTGACCACCACGGACATGCCTCAGCTGCTCGTGGAGACCAGCCGGCGCACGCTCATGGAGGCATACGAGCAGGCCCCGGAGACCTGGCGCGACTGGTGCGAGACCGGCACGGCCACGGACTTCAAGGCGGGCAAGGCCCTGGGGCTGGAAGGTGACGTGGCCCTCAGGAAGATACCCGAATACGGCGAGTACGTCGACGGCCGCCTGGCCGAGAATGCCGAGGAATACCGCGTGGAGACCTTCGGCCGAAAGCTCGTGATCTCCCGTCAGGCCATCATCAACGACGATCTGGGCGCTCTCACCGACATGCCGCGCCTCTACGGCGAGGCCTGTGCCGCGCTGGTGGGCGATGTGGCCTACGCCGCCCTCACCGATGCCACCCTCAGGATGGGCGACGGCAAGCCCCTGTTCGACAGCGCCCATCATAACCTGTTCACGGGCAAGGGCGGTACGCCCACGGTGGAGAACCTGGGCGCGGTGGTCACCGGCATGGAGCTGCAAAGGGACAGTTTCGGCAAGGTCGTGACCATCCAGCCGCGTTTCTTCCTGGCCCCCATCGGCCTCAAGACCGCCTGCGAGTCCTTTTTCAATACCCAGATCAACGCCGGGCCGGTGGTGGGCACGCAGGCGCAGCCGCTGGTCTACAACCCCTACGGCGGCGACTTCTTCCGGCGCATCTATGACCGCCGTCTGGATATGGCCGGGGGCACCACGTGGTATCTGGCCGCGGCCCGCAGCACGGTCAAGGTCTTCTTCCTGGGCGGCGTGCAGGCTCCCTACATCGAGAGCCGCGACAACTTCGACACCGACGGCTTCGAGACCAAGGTCCGCATGGACGTGGGCGCCAAGGCCCTGCGCTGGATCACCCTGGCCAGGGCCACCGCGTAGAGCGCCTTGCCGTTGAAAAAGGCAGGACGCGAGGCGGCGGCACAGCCCCGCCCGGCCCAGAGTGAACGGGAAGACCGCGTTTTTCCCGCGAAACGACAGGCCGCATGGTTGGAGACGCAAAGCGTTTCCAACGGAAAAAGCTCTCAAGGAGGTGCATCATGCAAAATACCTATTCCATGGGCCGCTGCATCCACCATACGCCCGGCAAGGCCGTGCTGGGCGGCGAGCTGGTCGTGCTCACCGGCATGGTGGCCGTGGCCAGCACCGATATCCCGGCCAATGAAGAAGGGGCCTGCGAGGTGGAAGGCGTGTTCGCCCTGCCCAAGAAGGCCGGCGAGACCCCCAAACAGGGCGCTCCCCTCTATCTGGCGGAAGACACGACCCTCACCGTGACCGCGGGCACGCAGTTCGTGGGCACGGCCTGGGCGGATGCCGCGTCCAATGACGCCACGGTGCTCTGCCGCATCAATTTTGGCCATGCCGCGGCTGCCGCGGCGGCTTCGGCCTCGCAGGGCGGCTAGCCCCTGTCCCCGTCCCCCGACCGGCCGCGTGTTCCGTGCGCCTGCGCGACACGCGGCCCCACAAGGAGTCCCGGCATGGATGACGAACGTCTTCTGGATCTGTCCTTCCGCTTTTCCATGTGCGCCGAAGGCAACGACGCCTACACCGATGACCCTGACGATCCCGGCGGGCCCACAAAGTACGGCTTTGCCCTCAACTACAACCGCGACATCCTGCCGGACAAGGACGGCAACGGCCGTATCGACGCCACGGACGTCAGGCTGCTCACCGGCGAGGATGCCCGCAGGCTCTATGAGGAAGGCTACTGGCGGCGCTACGGCTGTGCCCGCCTGCCCGGCCCGCTGGCCTTCCTGTATGCGGACATGGTGTTCAACCCCGGTCCGGGCATCGCCCCCAAACTGCTGCAACGGAGCCTGTGCGCGCTGGGCGGCTCCGTCAGTGTGGACGGCATCATCGGCCCGGCCACGCTGGAGGCGGTGCATGCCGTGGACAGCGCGTCCCTGCTGGTGGAGCTGAGCGCCCAGCGCCTGCACTACTACGGCACGCGCGGCGGTTACGGCAAGTACGGGCAGGGCTGGGACCGCCGGGCGGCGCGCTGTCTGGGCATGGCGCTGGGCATCCTCTGGGGCGCCGTGGCATGAACCTCGTGCCCCTATTCCTCGTGCTGGCGCTGCTGCTGGGGGCGGGCGCTTCGGCCGTGTACCTGGGCAGGAGCCTGCATGAGGCGGAAGAGCTGCAACGCAGCCTGCGCGTCAGCCAGGCCCGCAACGAGGCCACGGACAAGGCCCTGACCAGCCTGGAAGCGGCCCGGCAGGATGCCCTGGAAAAGGAGGAAGCCCGTGAGAAACGCCTGCAGGACGCTGAGCGTCTGCCTTCTTCTGAGCGTTTTGGCGCTTATGACCGCCTGCTCGACAGCATCGAGGCGGATCGAGGTGGTCAGCCCGCCCCCTGAGCTGCTGGCGGACTGCCGGCCTCCGGCCATTTCGCGGGAGGTGCTGCCCGCCATCGCCGCCGGCAGGACGGATGACGCCGGACGAGCCTACGTGATCTATGTGCTGCGGGTGGAAGCCGCCTTTGAGCATTGCCAGGCCCGTCACAAGGCGCTGCGGACCTGGATCGAACATCTGGAACACGGAGCGAGTCATGAACAGGCCAGACCCTGACGGCCGGCTGCCCGGCTTTGCCGGGCGGCAAATGGACAGCGGCATGTCCCGGGAGAGGGACGGCGGCCGGCCGGCGCGTCCCCATCAGGGTCGCCGCCCTTCCCTGCCCCGGAAGCTCCTCCAGGCGGTGATCTTCGCCGTTCTGGCCTTTGGCGCGCTGGCCTTCGTGGACCTGAGCCTGAGCGTCATCTCTCCGGAGAGGCCCGCCCGCGTGGCCGGCATGCTGCTCGATCCGCTGTTGCGCTTTCTGGGCCTGCTGGCGCTGGGGGTGTGAGCATGTCCTACCTTTCCGCAAGCGATGTGCTGGAGGCCGTCTGCGCCGTGCTCCTGCTGCTGATGGGCATGGGCCTGAAGGTCATCTTCCAGACGCTCAAGGAGATCATGCAGCAGCAGCGCGTCTGCAACGACCGTTTTGCTGACCGCACCCGCAACGATATGGCGCACAAGCATTTTTATGATGAGCTGGAACGGCTCAATGTGCGCGTGAGCCTTCTGGAACGTGATGAGGGATAGGCGCGTCATGGCCGGTATACAGCTACGCATGAATGTCGAAGAAGCCCGGCAGTGGCTGGCTGACGGCGGCGAGGAGTTCCGGCAGGGCTCCTCCCGTCTCAAGGTGGCCACCCAGCGGGCCATCAACCGGACGCTGGGACATATGCGCTCGCTCATCTCCATGGAGATACGCGACCGCTACTACGCCCAAAAGGAAGATGTGGACGCCGCTCTGGAGGTGCGCGAGGCCCGCAGCGGCAAGAACCAGCGGGGGGCGCTGCTCTATCGTGATGACGCCAGCCTGCCGCTGTCGGCTTTCGGCGCCGCGCAGCGCACGACCTTTGTTTCCGTGCGTGTGCTCAAGGCCCACCGTACCCGGCGCATCCAGCCGGGCGGCAAGTGGGGGATCCTGGCCACGGCAAAGGGCAGGGCCGCCGTCTGGATGGCCCGCGATCAGGTCTGGGCGCGAGTCGCCGGGCAGGAGCACCCCAGGATGCTCTTTGGCCCCAGCTTCATGAGTTTCTTCGGCCTGCCCAATGTCGAAAAGGCGCTGAGCATCGAGATGGACGGATATTTTGCCCGACGTCTGGCGCATGAGGCCCGCGTCTGGCCCCTGCTGGAAAGCGCGCTCCGGGTCAACTTCCTTTCCAGGGAGCGGCGTTCATGAGCGAGCTTTCCCCCTTTGACGCCGTACTGGAAGAAGATACCCGGCGCGTGCTGCAAAGCGCGCTGGGGCCGGCTTGTGCCGTCATCCTGTATGACGACGGCGGCCGGCCCCACGAGCTTCGCGCCCTCTACGGCCAGCCCGGGGCCGAGGTGCGGCCGGGGCAGGCCGCCGCGCCCGGCGTGAGCACGGCTCCCGCCCTGCATCTGTCCCGGCATGATGCGCGGGCGGCCCTGGGGCGGGATCCGTGCGCCCGGGATCGCGTCGCCGTGCAGGGACGGCCGTACCGCATCCTGAGCGTCATGGACGACGGCTACGGCTGGCTGGAGTGCCGCCTGCTGGAGGCCGCCCATGTCTGAAATCCTGTTCGCCTGGGCCGGCCTGCACCCGCGCGCGCTCATCCGCCAGGCCGTCTGTCAGGTCATGCGCGAGCATGCCGGACTGGACGCCCTCCTCGCCGGCCGCGTCTGGCCCAACCGTATGGAGCACTGGTTCCATAACGAGTTCCCGGCGGCCGGGGTCTACACGCTGCAGGAAGTGCGCGTGGCGTCCGACGTGCGCCCCGAGCCGCAGGAACGCCGCCTCACCCTGGCCGTAGAGCTGCTGGCCGGCGCTCTGGAAAGCGTGGACGACACGCTGGATGCCCTCTGCCTGCAGGCGGAGCGGGCCGTGCTGCGGCTGGACGCCATCGGCCGGGCCATGGGCGGCATCGTGGATGCCCTGCTGCCGGACCCGCTGCCTCTCATACGCGGCCGGCATCCGGCGGACACTCTGCTCTCCATCGTCCATACCGGCTCCGATCTGGCGCTTGCCGTGGAAGGGCAGCAGCAGATGGGCGCGGCTGTCCTGAACCTTGATCTGGAATACCGCTGGCCCGTCGTGCCGCCGGAACTGGCCGATCTCCTGCTGGCGCATACGGACTGGTACGTCCACCCCGGCGATGACCGGGTGGACATGATCTCGCAGGTAACCTTTGACCAGGAGCGATCTGATGCCCCACCCCACCACCATGTTCATCGTGCCCGCCGTGCGTGACGGCCGGCCCCTGCGTATCGCCGATCCGCAGTCCGGCCAGTATCTGCCGCCCGAGGGCGCGCTCGTCCCCCGTTCCGCCTTCTGGCTGCGCCGCCTCAAGGACGGCGACGTGCAGCCCAAGCCCGACAGGGAGGTCTAAATGTCCATCGCCTTCAACGTCTTGCCCGATACTGTGCGTGTCCCCTTCGCCTATGCGGAGTTCGACGGTTCCGGCGCGTCCGATGACCCGGCCGTCATGCCCTACACCATGCTCATGGTGGGGCAGATGCTCGACGGCGGCACGGCCGAGGCCGGCAGCGTGCAGCGTCCCATGAGCGCCGCCCAGGCCGCGACCCTCTTTGGCGAGGGCAGCCAGCTGGCCGCCATGTGCGCGGCCTGCCTCAATGCCAACAACATCACCAAGATGCTGGCCATCGGCGTCAGGGATGCCGAGGAAGGCACGGCCGCCAGGGGGGCGCTGACCATCAGCGGCACCTGCGTCAACGCCGCGCCGCTCTGCCTCTACATCAACGGCAAGCTGGTGCGTGCCGCCGCGCCTCTGGCAGCCGAGGCCTCCGCCGTGGCCGAGAACCTGACCAAAGCCATCAATGCCGATACGAGCCTGCCCGTGACGGCCACCTTCTCGGGCGGCGAGGTCAGCCTGACGGCCCGGCACAAGGGCGAGTGCGGCAACGACATCGACCTGCGCATCTCGTACTACGACGAGGACAAGCCCGGCGGCCTGACCTTCAGCTTCACCCCGATGACCGGCGGCGCGGGCAACCCCGATCCGGCCTCCGTCATCGCGGCCATGGCCAACGACCAGTATCACGTCATCGCCTGGCCGTGGACGGACAGCGCGAGCCTCGCCGCCCTGCGCGACGAGCTGGCGGACCGCTGGGGGCCCCTGCGGCAGATCGACGGACAGGCCATCGTGGTCAGGCGCGGCACCTTCGGCGAGGTGACCACCTTTGCGGCCGAACGCAACGACAAACATCTGACCGTCTTCGCCTCCGAGGGCAGCCCCACCTCCCCGTGGGAAGACGCGGCCGCCACGGCGGGCGTCATCGCCTACTACGGCAACAACGATCCGGCCCGCGGCTTCAATACCCTGCTGGTGCCGGGCGTGCTGGCTCCGGCCCTTGCCGACCGCTGGACCGACTTCCCCGAAAAGAACCAGGCCCTCTACGAGGGCGTCTCCACTCGCTATGTGGCCCCGGACGGCACGGTGCGCCTGCAAAAGTGCATCACCACCTATCGCCTCAACGATCTGGGGGCCGAGGACAAGGCCTTCCTTTCCCTCAACAGCCCCCTGACGCTCTCTTATCTGCGCTACGACTGGAACAATTACCTGAAGACCAAATATCCGCGCCACAAGCTGGCCTCGGATGCCGATGCCGCCCGCTACGACGCCAGCCAGCCCATCATGACGCCCAAGCTGGGCCGGGCCGAGGCCATAGCCCGCTTCATGGACGCCTGGCTGCCGCTGGGCCTGGTGGAAGGCAGTGAGCAGTTCAAGGCCGCCCTGCTCTGCGAGCGCAACGCCAAGAACGAGAACCGGCTGGACTGGCTGCTGCGGCCCGATCTGGTCAATCAGTTCGAAGTGGCCGGGACGCTCATCCGGCACATCGTCTAAGGGGGGTGAGAAGCATGGGCAACGGTACCAACAACCGCCGGGCGGGCATCATCTACGTCAAGGTGGACGGCCGCCAGTACGACGCCAAGGGCGCGTATACCTACAATCTGGGCAAGCCCAAGCGGGATGCCATCATCGGCTCCGACGGCGTGCACGGCTACAAGGAGACGCCGCAGGTGGCCTTCATCGAAGGGGCCGTCACGGACAGCGACGATCTGGATCTGGCCTCGCTGGTGACGGCCGACAACGTGACCGTCACTCTGGAACTCAACAACGGCAAGGTGGTCACCCTCTCCAATGCCTGGTTTGCCTCCGAGGGCAGCGGCAGCACGGATGAAGGCGAGATCGCCGTGCGTTTCGAATCGCGGCGCGAAGCCGTGGAAAGCAACTAGGAGAGCACTATGGAACCCATCATCATCCCCCTGCGGACGCCCCTGACCCACGGTACGGAGACCATCACCGAGCTGCGCTTCACCCGTGAGCCGCAGGTGCGGGACATGCGGGGGATCAAGATCCGCGACATGACCTTTGACGACGTCCTGCTGCTGGTGTCCCGCCTGGTGGGGCTGCCCCCCAGCGTGCTGGGGCAGATGCACATGCAGGACTTTGCCGGCGTGGGCGAGGTGGTGGCGGGTTTTTTGGGCGATGGCCGGTAGACTGGGCCGAGGCGGTCATCCAGCTGGCCTGGCTCTATCACTGGCCGCCGTCGGAGCTGGACGCCATGACCGCCCGTGATCTGGTCTGGTGGGCCGAACGCACGGCGGAACTGGGCAAACGCATGGAGAAAGACTGATGGCGGCGCGTCAAAGCCGTTTCGATTTGATCATCAATGCCGTGGAGCGCGTCTCCGCGCCCTTCCGGCGTATCGAGCAGGCTATGGAGGGGGTTAGCAAAGGCGCTGAGAAAGCGGGCGCATCACTGGAAGAGGTTACGCAGCACATAGCAAAAGCTGAGGATGCGCTTCACGCGGTCCACCAGCAGTCTGCTAAGGTGGAAAAATCTCTGGACAGTCCAAAGGGGCTGCGGCGCTTGGCGGGCAGCATCGGCAATGTCGGCGATAAGCTGCAGGGTGTCCTGGGGGAGGGGCGGGCGGGCCTGGAGCGGCTGGGCGCGCTGGCGGGCCGCCTGTCGTTGCTGTTCGGCGCTGCCGGCGGCGGAGCCTTCGCTCTGGCCCATGAGGCCGCGTCCGCCGGAGCGGAAGCGAGCAAATTCAGCAGCATGGTGGGACTCTCCACCGCCAACTGGCAGGAATACGCCGGGGCGGCACGCCTGGCCGGGGTGGAGGCCGATGAGCTGGCCAGCCTCATGCTCACCCTGCAGGAACGGGCGGTCAATGCCGCCAACGGCGAAGAAGGCGATATCGAGATGCTCAAGCTCATGGGCATCAGCGCCAAAAATGCCCGAGGCGAGCTCAAGAATGCCGACAGCCTGCTGCTGGAACTGGCCGACCGCGTCAAACAGATGCGCGATGCCGGCGAGATGGGCAAGGCCGCGGGCATCATGAACCAGCTGGGCGGGGAGGAAGGCGCGCGCCTGCTGGATCTGCTCCAGAACGGCCGTTCCGGCCTGCTGGCCATGCGGCGGGAAGCCAGGGAGCTGGGGCTTGTCCTTGCGGATGATGACGTGCAGGCCAGCAAGGACTTCAATTTCTCGCTTGCGCGGGTCTCCGCCACCTTCCGAGGCATGGGCCTCACCCTGGGCAAAGCCTTTTTGCCGGCCCTCACCACCCTGCTGGACAAGTTCCAGGCCTGGCTGAAGGTCCAGCGCGACATCGTGGGCGCGGGCTTTGAGGCCTGGGTGGAGCGGCTCGATCTGGATGCGGTCTGGGCGTCTGTGGAGCGTTTTTTCACCGCGCTCGGCCGTCTGGGCGGCGCGCTGCAGCATGTGGCCGATCTGTGCGGCGGCTGGGGCAATGCGCTGACCATGCTGGCGGCCCTGCTGGGCGGCAGGCTGGTCCTGTCGCTGGGGGCGCTCATCGCGTCCGTCGGGCAGCTGGGCATGGCGCTGCTGGCCACGCCCGTGGGCTGGTTCCTGGGCGCTGTGGCCGCCATCGCCGGGGCCGCTTATGCCATCTACAAGAACTGGGACGGCATTGCCGGCTACTTCTGGAACCTTTGCGCAGAGGTCAAGGCAGCCTTCGAGCAGGGCTGGGTTCAGGGCGTCATAAAATGGATTTTCAGTTTCAATCCGGCCCGCTGGGTCATGGACGGACTCAATGAGCTGGTGGCCACACTCACCGGCGTCGATCTCTACAGCATCGGCGGCAAGTGGATCGATGATCTTCTGGATGGCGTGAAGAAGGGCTGGACAAAACTCACGGGCTGGCTGGGCAAGGGGGTCGATGCCATTACCGGCGTTTTTCGGGAGGACAGCGCGTCGGGAGCCGCCGGGACTGACGGCGGCACGGCGGCCTTCCCCATGGCGGATCCCCTCAACATGACGCCCGGCGCACGGGAACTGCTGCGCTCGAACCGTAGCGAACATGTGGAGCGGCAGGAAAATACGGTGCGCATCATCGCCCCCGAGGGCATGCGCCTGGAAGGCGACGGCCAGGGCCGCGGGCTGTCCGTGCGCGGCGAGGTGGCCGAGGCCGGGATACTCAACGCGGGAGCCATCTGATGGATCTGTGGAAGATGCGGCTGCGGGCCGCCAGCTTCCGGGGCGTGCCCTTCGGGGTCACGGCTGACGAGAGCGAAGGTGGCCGCCGCACGGTGACGCACGAATTCCCCCAGCGCGAAACGCCCTATGTGGAGGATCTGGGCGGCGCGCCGCGCCGTTTCACCGTTCAGGCCTTCGTGCTGGGCGGCGATTACATGAGCCGCCGCGATGCGCTGGAGGCTGCCTTGCAGCAGGCCGGTCCGGGCACGCTGGTGCATCCCTGGTACGGCGAGGTGCAGGTCAGCCAGACCGCCCCCTACAAGGTCCGGCACAGCGCGCAGGATGGCGGCATGGCGGTTTTCCAGCTCTTTTTCTGCCGCGATGCCGAGCCCGACAGCCCGGCCGCCAGCGTCGACCAGGGGCTCCGGGCCCGGCTGGAAGGCGAGACGGCGGGCCTGCTGGCCTGCGACAGTTTCGACAGCGTGCTGCGGCTGGCCGGGCAGACGGAATGGGCCATCAGCCAGACCTACGGCCTCATCGTGGATGCCGTGGGCACGGTACAGGCCGTCATGCGTGGCGACGTCGCCGCCGTGGCGGATCTGCTGGGCGCGGCCACGGGCTATGACCTCATGCCGCTGGCCAGCGTGGGCCGGCATCTCTGGAGCGTGCTGCAGAGCATCGGCGGGCGGTCCGGGCTCTCTGATGCGGCCGTGTCCGGCCGCTGGGCCAGCGTGGCCCGCACCGACTTTTTACAGACCGTGCCGGATGAGGTGGGCTCCCAGCGGGCGGTGATCCAGAGCAACGGTCAGGCTGTGGAGAGCCTGGTGCGCCGTCTGGCCCTGGTGGAATCGGCCCGCGCCGCCACCACGGCCCGGCCAGCCAGCCGGAGCGAGGCGCAGCAGCTGCGCTACGATTTTTGTGATGCGATGGATGACGTTTCGGCGCTGGAGCCGGTGATCCCGGACATGGCGCAGGCCAGCGGCATCCACCGCAAGGAGATGGAACTGGCCGCCTCCCTGGCCAGCCTGCGTTCCGGCACGCTGGCCACGCTGGCCGAAGCCGCCCGCCGCACGCCGGAAGTGGTGACCGTCACCCCGGCCTGCGTGCTGCCTTCACTGGCCCTCTGCTACCGTCAGAGCGGTGGCGTGGCGCTGGAGGCCGATCTGGTGGCCCGTAATCACCTCATCCATCCGGGCTTCGTGCCCGTGGAGCCGCTGGAGGTGCTGCGTGGCTGACGACATCACCCTGCGCATCGACGGCGTGGACTGGACCTACTGGACCTCCGTGCAGGTCTCCCGCCAGATGGACGCCATCGCCGGGACCTTCTCCCTCTCGCTGGCCGACAAGTGGGTCAACGGCGCTCAGGCGCTGCCCATTGCCGCGGGCATGGCCTGCCAGATCCTCATCGGCGGCGATCAGGTCATGGACGGCTACATCGATCAGGTCCGGCCCTCCTTTTCCGCCACGGCGCACGGCATCAGCATCACCGGCCGCGACAAGAGCGCGGACCTGGTGGACTGCGCCGCCATCCACAGCCCGGGGCAGTGGCTCGACTGCACCGTGCTCCAACTGGCTCAGGCTCTGGCCGGCCCTTTCGGGGTGAGCGTCACGGCCGAGGGCGATGTGGGCGCGCCCCTTGCCAGCTTCAAGCTGGAGGAAGGCGAGACCGCCTTCGAGGCGCTGGACCGGGCCCTGCGTCAGCGGGGACTCATGGCCTGTCCGGACGGCAGGGGCGGCATCGTGCTGCTCAAGGCCGGAGCGGACACGGCCGGCGGCAGCCTGCGCCAGGGCGGGAACATCCTTGCCGCCGAGGGGCAGTTCGATATGGCCGACCGCTTCAGCGACTACATCGTCAAGGGCCAGAAGCCCGGCACGGACACGGCCTGGGGCAAGGCTGCCTGTGCCGTGCGCGGCGAATACCGCGACCAGGCCGTGCGGCGCTACCGGCCCATGCTCATCCGGGCCGAACAGTCCGGGGACGCGGGCAACGCCCGCCAGCGGGCCGCCTGGGAGTGCAGCGTGCGGGCCGCCCGGGCCGTGACGGTCACGGCCACGGTACAGGGCTTCCGCCAGCAGGGCGCGGGCCGGGAGCAGTCCGGCCCCCTCTGGCAGCTCAACCAGATGGTGGACGTGGACCTGCCCTATCTGCGCATCAGCCAGCGCCTGCTGGTGACCGGGGTGGAGTTCCGGCGCGATGCCGGATCGGGCAGCACCACCCGCCTCACCCTGCGCGATCCCGCGGCCTTCGCCCCGGAACCCGGGAAAAAGGAAACGAGCGACGGCAGCGGCAAGGGCGGCGGCAACGTCAGGATGGAGAAGGAAGTGGACCTGCAGACCCGTCTTTCCGAAGAGGCCGCGGCGCGGCAAAAGGCCATCAAATGAGCGACCGGCAAACCATCCGTCTGCTGGAGCGCCTGTCCCGGCGCATGCGCAACATCGTGGCGCGTGGCGTCATCTCGCTGGTGCGTGATGCCCGCAAATGGCAGTCCGCCCAGCTCGAACTGCTGGACGGCGAGGTGCTGGACGATGCCGAGCGCGCCCAGCAGTACGGCTTTTCCTCCGTGCCCCATGCCGGGGCCGAGGCTGTGGTGCTGTTCGTGGGCGCGGATCGCTCACATCCCGTGGTGCTGGCCGTGGATGACCGGCGCTACCGCGTGCAGGCCCTCAAGGACGGTGAAGTGGCGATCTATACCGACGAGGGCGACCGCATCCACCTGAAGCGCCGGCGCACCATCGAGGTGAGCACCCGGCATTTCGTGCTCAAGGCCGAGGAGGACGTGACCATCGAGACCAAAAATTTCAGCGTCGAGGCCGCCGAGGGCGTGCGGATGGCCTCCGCCAGCACGCAGTTCGCCACCGGGGCCCTCTCCTTCGGCGGGCAGGGCGGCGGCGAGGTCACGGCCCAGCTCACCGGCGGCATCGTGGCTACACAAGACCTGCAAGGCAACGGCGGCGCCGTCTCCCTGAACCGGCATGTCCATGCGGGCGTCCAGGCCGGGGGCGATACGACGGCCGCCCCCGTGGGAGGATAACATGGACATCTGTCTGCATTTCGACCAGGAGGCCGGCCTGTTCGACCTCCTGCTTTCCGAGCCGCCGGCCGACCTGCAGGGCGACGAGGACCTGCTGACGGCGGTGATCATCTCCCTGTTCACCGATGCCCGGGCCCATGACGACGATCCCCTGCCCGATGAGCGCGTGGGCGTGCCCGGCGACCGGCGCGGCTGGTGGGGCGACTGTCTGCCCGATGCCCAGGGCGAGCGGACGCTGGAGAGCATCGGCTCCCGGCTCTGGCTGCTCTGGCGCGAGAAGGATCTGGACAGCGTGGTGGCCCGGGCCCGGCAGTATGCGGAAGAGGCCCTGGCCTGGCTGGCCCGCGAGGGGCACGTCAGCTCCCTGAGCGTCAGCGTGGAGCGCGTACAGCCGGGACATCTGGGCATAGGCGTCGTCCTGCAGCCTTCCGGTAGCGATGTGCCGGGCCGCGAGTGGCGTTTCGTCTACGATCATCAGCAAGCCCGGCCGGTGAGCGTCCGGCTGGCCGCATAGGAGAGATGGGCATGGCATGGGAACGTCCGACCCTCACCAGCCTGCATGAGCGTATCGCCCGCGATCTTTCCGGCCGTCTGCTGGACGGCTCCGCCCTGCTCCGCCGTTCCGTGCTGGCGGTGCTGGCCAAGGTCTGGGCAGGGGCCTGCCATACGCTGCACAGCGTGCTGGCCTGGCTGTATCTGCAGGTCTTCGTGGATACGGCCGAGGGCGAATATATGGAGCGCTGGGCCGCCGTCTGGAACATAACCCGCCTGCCCGCATCCGCGGCCGCGGGAGAGGTGCTGTTCACCGGTCAGGACGGCGCGGTCATCCCGGCCGCCACCCTGTTGCAGCATGTGAGCAGCGGCCTGCAGTACGCCCTGGACGACAGGGCCGTCATCAGCGGCGGCAGCGTGCCGGCCCGCATCAGCGCCGTGGAGAGCGGCGCGGCCGGGGATCTGGCTGCCGGGCAGCCTTTGCAGCTGCTCTCCCCCATCGCCGGCGTGGAGAGCGTGGCCGTGGTGCGGGACGGGGGCCTGACCGGCGGAGCGGATGCCGAGAGCGACGACGCCCTGCGCGCCCGCGTGCTGGAGCGCCTGCGCCAGCCGCCCCGAGGCGGCAGCATGGCGGACTATGTGCGCTGGGCAAAGGAGGTCCCGGGCGTGACCCGTGCCTGGTGCTATCCCATGCATCTGGGCATCGGCACCGTGGGCGTCTGCTTCGTCTGTGACGGGCAGGAGGATCCTTTCCCGTCCGAGGAGATGGTGCGTCGCGTCAGGGAACACATCGAGCCGCTGCGTCCGGTCACGGTCAAGGAGCTGGGCGTGTTCGCCCCTGAGCCGCTGGACGTGACCGTGCGCCTGCGCATCACTCCGGATACGGAGGCTTTGCGGGCGGCCGTCCGGGCCGAGATCGAAGACGTCTTTGCCCGGGAGGGCGCTCCGGGCGGCACGCTCTACCGTTCGCACATCGCCGAGGCCGTGTCCCTGACCCCCGGCGAACAGGATCACGAACTGCTGGAGCCTGCCGCCGACGTGGAGGTGCCTGCCGCGTACCTGCCGCGGCTGGTGCAGGTCATTTTTGAAGGCGAGGGGGAGCGCCATGCCTGAGACGAGCCTGCGTGCCCGCTCCGCTGCCGACTATCTGCGCATGCTCCAGCACCTGCTGCCCCAGGGCCATGCCTGGACCCGTGCGCCGGACGCCGTGCTGACCGCGCTGCTGCGGGCCACAGCCGATGAGCTGGAACGGCTGGACATGGCCATGCGCCTGCTGCTTGCCGAGATCCTGCCCACCAGCGCCATCGCCGGTTTGGAGGACTGGGAGCGCCTGCTCGGCCTGCCCGACGCCTGCCTGCCCGCCGGGACCTCCCTGCAGGAACGCCGCTCCGCCGTGCTGGCCAGGCTGCGCGACGAAGGGCGGCAGGATCTGGACTACTGGTACGGCGTGGCCGGATCGCTGGAGTATGACGTGACCATCGAGGAACACTGGCCCTTCTGCTGCGGCATCCACGAATGCGGCGATCCGTCCGGCCTGAGCCCGCGCCAGCGGCAGGATCATCCCGAGATCGGCTATCTGGCCGTTCCGGAGATCCGCTGGTGGTGGAACGTCATCATCCACGGCGACCGCCTGCTGCTCTTTCGTTGCGGCGAGAGCCTGTGCGGCGAGCTGCTCATGGACTGGCGCGCCGCCTCCTCGCTGGAGTGCGTCATGCTGCGCGACAAGCTGGCCCATACCCTGCTGACCTTTACCTATGAGGAAGGAGAATAGCATGAGATACAATCCCCCTGCCGGATCGCAGGATCCTGATGCCAAGTACGTCACCGGCCAGCCCGGCAAGGCGCGCGGCAGCGCCGTGCCCGCCGAGGCCGTGGAACATCCCCAGCGCGAGATCGTGGAGGTCATCAAACAGGCCGGCCTGGAACCCAGCGGCGACGATCTGACCCAGCTCTGGCAGGCTTTGGGGGCCTTGTTCAGGCAAAAGGTGCCCATCGCCACAAAGGAGAAAGCCGGGATCGTCAAGCCCGGTTCGGGCCTTTCCGTCGGCGAGGACGGCACCTTGGACGTGACGGTCTCCGCGGCCATCCCGGGCACCATCGTGGCCTTTTCCGGTTCCTTCGGCGGAGCGGACGGGCGTCACCCCATCCCTCTGGGCGGCAGCGAGCCTGATGCCGCCTGGCTCCTCTGCGACGGCGGCAGCGACGGCAAGGGCGGCACCGTGCCTGACCTGCGCGGCCGCATGATCATGGGGGCGTCGGATGCTTATGCGGCCGGCTCCACCGGCGGTTCTGCGACCCACGCTCACAGGATGTCCGGTACTGTGGGGGACACGACGCTGAGCGGGGCGCAGCTGGCGAGCCATACACATCCTGCTGCCGCATCCTATTTGATCTATGCAAGTGGAGATGTCCCTGTTGCCGGTGGCAATTACCGGCATGCGGCCAGTGCCGCGCCGGCAGCGGGTGGCTCACAATCACATACGCACACCATTTCCGGCTCATCCGGGCAGGCCTCGACGCTCCCGCCGTATTACGCCCTGGCCTACATCATGCGCGTCGCCTAACCAATGGAGGAACCATGTCTGCTGTTACCGTTGTCCCCGCTGACCGCCTCATCATCGTGGACGGTGAGGCTCTCGTTTTCGCTTACGAGGCTCCTGCCAGCCTGCACGCCCTACAATGGAGCGGAGAGACCGGGCATACCGAATGGACCGACGGACGCCCCAACGAACCTCTGACTACCGCCGACTACGCAACGCAGGTCGCTCCCTTCGTGACCGTCTGGCAGGCGGAAAAAGCCCGACGGGAAGAAGACGCCGCCAGGGAGGCCGCCGCCCGCGCGCTGCCCGATGCCAAGGCCGCCAAGACCGCCGAGGTGCTGTCCGGCTATGACGCCGCCCTGGCCGCCTCCCTCACCATGCCCGTGGACAGCCCGACCGCGCAGGACGTGAGCATCGGCGCGGCCCTCTTTGCCGTGGATGACGCCGAGGGGCTGGCTTTTGTACGCGAGACCCACGCTGCCCGCCGGGACGAGCTGCTGGCCGCCGTGGCCGCCGCCGAAAGCGTGGAGGCCGTGCAGGCCATCGAGGTGAGCTATGCTGTGTAGACTGCCCGGGCGGACGTGCCCGGTCTGCGGCCACGCCCTGCGCTGCGTCTTCGGCCCCGACGGCCCGCGCTGGCTTTGCCCGCTGTGCGGGGA
>DWYJ01000070.1 GCA_019118745.1 Candidatus Desulfovibrio gallistercoris
GGGGGCTTTTTGCAAAAAGCCCCCTCCTTTCCCCCCGCGCCCCCCTTTCCTCCCGCAAAAAATCTTGTTCTGGAGGATGACGGGGAGGGATTCTCCGGCAGGTCGTCCCCCCGACCGCTGGTCTCCCGACAGCATGGCCGGCGATGGATCCCCCTTGTGGCGATGGGGTCCATTTCACGTCGTGCCCGTTTGGAGCCCGAGAAAGCCAGCCCTTTGACCCCTGCCCCCAAAAAAGCTACAGAAGAGCAAGGAGAAGCCCACATGAGCGCCACCATCATCTTTGATAACCGTCACTACGTCAGCCGCCTGGAGCAGGCCGGATTCACCCGTCCGCAGGCTGAGGCGCAGGCGGAAATGCTGACGGAATACAGCGAGACCCTGCGTGCCGCCCTGCAGCCCCTCCTGCGATTCTACGAAGAGACCGCGCATAAGGACCTGGCGACCAGGAGCGACGTGCTGGACACCCGTCTTGAGATCGAGCGCGTCCGTTCTGAAACGGAAAAAGTCCGCGCCGAAGTGGAAAAGATCCGTGCCGACCTCAAGATCGACATCGAAACCACACGCGCCGACCTCAAGACCGATATCGAGACCACACGTGCCGAAGTGGAAAAGATTCGTGCCGACCTCAAGATCGACATCGAGACCACACGCGCCGACCTCAAGGCCGATATCGAGACCACACGTGCGGAAGTGGAAAAAGTCCGTGCCGAGCTTAAGGCCGATATCGAGACCACGCGCGCGGAAGTGGAAAAAGTCCGCGCGGAACTGAAAGTGGACATTGAAAAAGTCCGCGCCGATCTCAAGTCAGACATGGCGAAAGTCAAATATGATCTGCTCAAGTGGCAGATTGGGATCGGCATTGCCCTTGTAGCCATCATGGCCAAAGGCTTTGGCTGGCTGGGCTTCTAAGTCTTTCCCACACGGCAACGCGAGGCGGAGGCACAGCGCCGCCAGCCCAAAGCAAGCGAACACACCACGTGGATCCTGCGAAGCGACAGGCCGTATGGTGTGCAACGCAAAGTGTTCCAAACAGAAAATGCTCTCGTGGTGACAGGCTCCGGGACGGCAGGGACGGGAGCTGCCCTTACCAGGCAAAGGATTCCAGTTCGGGGAGGCCGCTGTCCAGATGATACAGACGGCCCAGTCCGGGCGCGGCGTCGCCCAGCAGGATACGCAGGCACTGTCCGACCATGAGGCAGGCGGTCCCGGCCACGGACAGCACGCTGACCCCGGCGGCCCGTGCGGCTTCCAGCTCCGCCGCGCTCTGCCCTTGCGGGTAAAGACGGCGCAGTCCGGCCTCGGGCTGGGCATCCGGCCTGCTGCCCAAGGCCCCGGCTGGTGCGCCGGCGGAGGCGGTGTCCCGCTCCGGCACATTGCGGAAGACCATGCCCTCGTGCCGCAGGACGCCGCCGTGCACGAAGGACACGCCCGCCCGCAGACAGGCGTTTTCAAGAAGGGATTTGTCCGCCACCGAGTCCAGACAGTCCAGCGCCACGTCCACGCCGTCGAGCAACGCGGGCAGATTGTCCGCCGCGACGGCCAGCACATGCGGCACGACGTCCGCATGGCCCGCCATGTCCCGCACGGCCTGCGCGGCGACCTCGGCCTTGGGCAGGCCCAGCGTGCTTTCCGTGCAGAAGGCTTGCCGGTTGAGATTGCTTTCCGTAAAGCTGTCGGGATCGCAAAGCACGAAAGCCCCGACGCCCAGCCGGGCCAGCAGACCGGCCACATGGCCGCCAAGGCCGCCGCAACCCGCCAGCAGCACCCGCGCTCCCAGCAGACGGCGCATTGCCATAACGGAAAAAAGACCGTAATTTCGTCGGAAGCGTTCCGGCCAGATATGCCGGGACAGACATTCGTCCATGACCTGCCGCAGGGGGCGCTCCTGCTGCCGGGCCCAGGCCGCAAGCACTTCCCGCTCCACAAAGAGAGGATGTGCCGCATCCGGCGGCTCGGCGCCGTCAGGGAAAAGGCCGCGCCGTGCCGGATGAGACCGGACAAAGGTCAGCAGATCATCCGGCTGCCCGGGGCAAGCCTCCGGGGACAGGGACAGGGAAGGTGTCATGATCAACGGACGTCTAGCCTCCCCCGACTGCTGGGAAAAGGGCCACACGATCCCCGTCGCGTAAGGTATCGGCAGCCTCGCTTTGACGTCCGTTGATCATGACTATCTTGATCTCTTCCGGCGGCACCTGGATGTGCTGCGCCAGTTCACGCACGCTTGCCCCTTCCGGCATGTCCAGCGACAGGCCGGTCTCGGCGTCATAGCCCGGCACGCAGTCCCGCAGGGTCGTGCTGAGTTTGACGAGTATCCGCATATCCTCTCCTTCATCGTGCTTTGCGCTCCGGGCCCTTGTGCCCGGAACGACCGTCCGGAGAAGCATACCCGCCGCGAGCAGGGGAAACAAGCGGCGCAGCGAAAGGCGGCAGCGCCGGAAAGATGCTGTCAGTTTGAATATTTTCAGTTTGAAACGCTTTGCGTTTCACACCATACGGCCTGGCGTTTCGCGGAAAAAACGCGTTTTTTTCGCTTGGTTTCGGCCGAGCGGCGCTGTGCCGCCGTCTCCCGCCGCCCGAAGGGACGGCGGGAGGAAGCGGACAGGGCTACTTTTCCTCGATCCAGTTGAAGACGGTCTTCAGCTCGTCGCGGCTGATGTCGAAGGTCGTATTGTGGGGCGGCAGGGCCTCATCCTCGAAGAAGTCCGGCAGATGGTCGGCCGCCTGCGTGATGCCCGCGCGGCGGTTGAAGTCGATCTCCGTGGAGAGGATGCGCTGACCGAGCGTCACCACGTCGTCGCTGGTGAGCTTCCAACCGAACTTGGCGTTGAGCATGTCCACCACGGCGGGCAGCGCGTCCGGCACGTCCAGGATGGCAAAGGCGGTAAAGAGGCACAGGCCCACGGAATCCACGGAGGCCGTGGCGATCTGCAGGTTGCGGGACAGTTCGATCTGCCCGTCCTTCTTCAGCGGATCGACCTTGCCGCCGCAGTTCAGGATATTGGCCGTGACGGCGTAGCCCGCGGTGTGGTCGGCGCCCATCGGGGTGGTGGCGTAGGTGACGCCCACGCCCTTGACCGCGCGCGGATCATAGGCGGGCAGGCTCTGGCCCTTGACGCAGGGCACGCGCCGCACGCCGAACACCCGGCCCGTGGTGGCCGCGCCGCAGCCCAGCACACGGCCCAGCGGCGTGCCTTCGCTGATGCCTTCCACAGCCTTGAGGGCCGCGTCCGCATCACCGTAGGGGATGCCGCCACCGGCCATGGCCACGCCCACGGCCACGCCCACGTCGATGGTGTCCACGCCGAAGTCGTCGCAGAGGTAGTCAAAGCGGGAGACCTTGTCTAGCTCGCCGATGCCGCAGTGCGGGCCAAAGCTCCACAGGGTCTCGTATTCGGGCCACTTGCTCTGGAACTTGCCCTTCTTGTCCGCCAGTATGCCGCTGCAGCGGATGACGCAGCCGCTCATGCAGCCGTGGGCCACGGCCCCTTCGCCGCCGCGTTCCTTGGTCAGGGCGTTGAGCGTCTCGCCGGAAACGCCTTCGTGCTTGTCGAACTGCCCCACCGTAAAGTTGGCCGTGGGCAGACCGCCCGCTTCATGCAGGATGTTCACCAGCACGGCGGTGCCGTATTCGGCAAGGCCCTTGCCCGTGATGGGATGCCCGGCAAGCGCCTTGGCGAAGCGCTTGGCGGAATCACGGAAACCGGCCTCGTCCACCAGCGGATGATTACGGCCGCCCTCAGGATTGACGATGATGGCCTTGAGGCCCTTGGAGCCCATGACCGCGCCGACCCCGCCGCGCCCGGCATGGCGCATGGGCCGCAGTTCACGGTCGGTGCAGGCGATGCTGGCGGCGGTGAGCCGGTATTCCCCGGCGCGGCCGATGGTGATGTAGCTGCACTCCTTGCCGTAGGTCTCCACCAGCTTTTCCACGGCGGCAAAGTTGTTGCAGCCCGCCACGGTGGAGGGCACCAGACGGGCGCTGTCCTGCCCGATCTCGAGCTGCCACCACTCGCCTTCCTTGGCCATGTCTTCCACGATGATGGCGAGGATGCCCAGCCGGGCCAGATGGCCGCCGGGCTGGCCGCCCGCGTTGGATTCCTTGATGCCCTCGGTCAGGGGGCTTTTGCAGCCTACGGAGATGCGGTTGCCGTTGGGGCTGTTGGTCGCACCCAGCAGGCCCGGCGCAAAGACGAGCTTGTTGTGGGGCCCCAGCGGCGTACAGGTGGGATCCACCTCGCGGGCCACGATGGTGGACGTCAGGGCGCGGCCGCCCAAACCGGCATATTCCTGCGGGATATCTTCAAACACGCAGGTCTTGGCAGCCATGTTCACACGCAAGAAACGAAACATCTGTGCTTCCTCCTTCCCGGCGCGGCGGGACTCGCTGTTCATTTGCGGACAGTTTAGGAAGCCCGATGTTTCCCGGCAAGCTTCGGCCGGAACAATCCCGCTTTTGCGCAAAGCCTCCGCTCTGCCGCCGAAAGCGGGAGTTTTTTTTACGTCTGCTCCCCTTCCGTAACGGACGGGGACGCCGGATCCGCCGGGCCGCTCTCGTCCCAGCGGCGGCCGAGGGCGACCTCCCTCGCGGCCAGCGCCGTCATGAGCGCCCTGTCGTGCGTGGCGCAGATGACCGTGGTCCCCTGGCGCATGCAGGCCAGCACGGCCTCCACGATGGCCCGGCCGCTGCGGGCGTCCACGCTGGACGTCGGCTCATCGAGCAGGAGCACGCGCGGGCGCAGGGCCAGGCGGGCCGCCAACGCCACCCGCTGCCGCTCGCCGCCTGAAAGGGCCCGCGGGCCGCGTCCGGCCAGCTTCTCCGGATCGGCGAAACCCACGGCCCGCATGCATTCTTCATAGATGTCGCCCAGCCCCTGCCGCTGGCGGCGCAGGCGCAGCCCCAGGGTCACGTTGGCAAAGACCGAACAGCGCATGAGGTAGGCGTCCTGCAGGAGGAGCGTCACCTCCTGCCGCGGTTCCGCTCCGCCCGCATAACGCAACATGCCGGAAGCGGGATGCTCCAGAAAGGCCAGCAACCGCAGCAGCGTGGATTTGCCGCAGCCGTTGGGCCCGGTAAGGGCCAGCACTTCGCCCTCGTCCACCGTCAGCTCCGGCAGGCGCAGCACCTCGCGCCCCTCATAGCGCTGGACAAGATCCCGGCACACGTACAGCGGACTCATGCCCTGCCCCTCCTGCGGAAGAAGGCCAACAACAGATTGACGGCAAAGGCCATGAGCAGCAGCACCAGCCCAAGGGCGATGCCCTGCGCGAATTCGCCCTTGCTGGTCTCCAGAGCGATGGCCGTGGTCATGGTGCGGGTGGCGTAACGGATATTGCCGCCAAGCATCATGGCGATGCCCACCTCGGTGATGACGCGGCCAAAGGCCGTGACGCAGACCATGCCGATGGCGTAGCGGCACTCCCAGAGCGTGAGCCATGCCACCTGCACAGGACGCGCCCCCAGCGTGAGCAGCGTTTCCCGGCAGCGCGGATCAAGGCTTTCCACGGCCTGCGCCGTCCAGGAGACCACGATGGGCAGCGCCAGCACGGCCTGCCCGATGGCCATTCCCGGCAGGGTGAAGAGCAGGCCCCACTCGCCCAGCGGCCCCCGGTAGGTGATGAAGGCATAGACCAGCAAACCGATGAGCACCGTGGGAAAGGCCAGCAAGGTGTCCGAAATGAGGCGTAGCGTGCGCCGCCCCGGAAAAGAGACATAGCCCAGCACAAAACCCGCGGGCAGCCCCAGCAGCATGGCCGCCGTCATGGCGTAGCCGGTGGAAAGGAGCGTGGCCGCTATGGCGGCGCGGGTAGCGTCGTCCAGATGCAGCAGCAGATACAGAGCCGCCGCGAGACCATCAGCCAGATATTCCATACGTCAACCCGAACACCCGCAGACGGATGTCGCTCTCCCTCACATAGCGTCTTTTTGGGGGAAGGGCCCTTCTGCCCACGCGCTTTTGCCGAGAATGGGGAGACACACGACAGACGTTCACCGCAAACCGGGCCCCTCTTGGCAACAGCTTTTATTTATCCGAAATACCTGAAAATCCTTCGCAGGGAGACGCTACCGCGCATGTTGCGGGCAAGAAGATCCGTATTTCCTTGCTGTGTTGCTGCGTTGTTGTTTTGCTGTGTTGTTGTCGTGTTGCTGTCCGTCTTTGCGCCTTCGCCGCTCCGGTTCTCCGGGACGACGGGAGCTTTCCCGTATCTCTGTCAGAGGGCGTCATCCCGGCCCTTTTCCCCCTGCCGGTGAGGCAGGTGGAGGAGGCTTGCGTGTTGCCCTGCCCTTCATCCTTCATTGAGCATCTTCAGTTTGAAACGCTTTGCGTGTCAAACCCTGTGACCTGTCGCGTCGCGGAAAAACGCGGTTTTCCGCTCACGTCCGGCAGGACGGCGCTGTCCCGCGTTTTGCCTTTGAAAAAGGCAAAACGCTCAAGTAAAGCGCGT
>DWYJ01000071.1 GCA_019118745.1 Candidatus Desulfovibrio gallistercoris
CCAACCCCTCCCCAAACGCGCTTTACTGCCTCCCTGCTCCGGCGTCACGGCATCCAAGCCGTCCCCCGACCCCACCGCAGCCAAAATCTGTACAAAAAGCCGGACGGTTTGCGCTGTCCGGTTTCTTTTTCATCCCGCCGGGGGACAAAACAGCCACGCGACGCCTTGCCGGGTCGCGCCGCCCGACATGTACCCTGATAAAAGTTTTGGGAAAGGAGAGGGGGAGCGCGAGGGGGAGAGGGATAACCATTTTTCAAAACGGTTTCCCTCTCCCCCTCGCATGATCACTCTTTTTTCGTGGGGCAACAAAGCCACGTCATACCCTTACGGGCATCGACAGTTCCCTCCAAAACGACACATCCCCCGGCGTGATCACGTCGGGGGATGTTGTTTACCTGGGCATCATCCGGGGTCAGGCATTGTCCTGCGCCGGGGGCTGGGCGGCGTCCTGCGCCAGCGGGGCCGCGGGCTCCAGCGGATTGACCGGCTTTTCCACGGCGGCGGGCTTCTTTTCGGGCAGGGGCGCTTCCACCACGGTGCCGTCCGGCAGCACCATGGACAGGGCCCGCACCGGGCAGGCCTCCATGCAGGCGGTGATGCGTTTGCCGTTCTCCTCGCGCCAGGCCTTGCACATGTCGCAGCGCACGGCCACCTCCCGGCGGGAGCGCTGGGCCATGGTCTCCGCGTTGTCGGCGCTCATGTCCGGCATGCCGATGGTATCCAGCGTGATGGTGCCGTAGGGGCAGACGGCGATACAAAGCTTGCAGGCCACGCAAAGCTGGACGCGCATGTTGATGCGCCCGTCCTTATCCTGCTGCAGGGCCCCGGTGGGGCAAATGGCGCAGCAGGGCGCGGGCTCGCACTGATGACAGCGCACCGTCGTGCGGAAGCCTTCGGCCTTGACCACCTGCACGCGCGAGACGAGCACGTCGCGGTGCTTCATGGCCTCCTTGAAGCTCATGCCGTGGTGGGCCGCGATGCAGGCCACTTCGCAGCGGCGGCAGGCGCGGCACTTGTCCGGTACAACTTGAATATGCTCAATCATGCTTTTACTCCGCTTCCACATCAAGGCCCATGAGGGTCAGCCCGTGCCCGCCGCTGAAGCGCAGCCGCTCTCCGCCGCAGGCCGGGCAGACGAAGTGCCGCCGGGTCAGGGCAAAGGCCGCGCCGCAGGCGTCGCAGCGGCAGTCCAGCGGGGCCGTTTCCAGCACGAGTTCGGCCCCTTGCGCCGGGCCGCCCTCGGCGAAGAGCTCAAAGCAGGCCCGCAGGGTCTCCGGCTCCACGCAGGAGAGCAGCCCCAGCCGGCAGGTGAGGCGGCTGATGCGCTTTACCCGCCGGGCGTCGGGGCGGGCATTGTGCTCCTCCACGGCCTTCACGGCCGTTCGGAGCAGCCCCTGGACGAGCGCCGCCTCGTGCATGCCCTGCCGATCAGCGTTCCGTGCAGGACACGCAGGGGTCGATGCTGTTGGTGATCAGCGCCACATCGGCCACCGTGCAATCCCGCATCATGACGCCGAGGGCTTCCCAGTTCATGTAGGACGGCACGCGCCACTTGAGCCGGGCCGGCATATCCGAGTCGTTGGTACGGATATAGTAGAAGACCTCGCCGCGCGGCGCTTCGCTGCGGGCGCAGGCCTCGGCCGGATGGATCTGGTTCATGGGCGCGGTCACCGGGCCGTCGGGGCACTTCTCGCAGCACTGCCGGATGATGCGGAAGGACTGGAAGATCTCGTCCAGCCGTACCAGCGTCCGGCTGTTGACGCAGCAGCCGTCCCGATGGATGACCTCGAATTCCAGTTCAGGATAGGCCGCGTAAGGCGAATCCTTGCGCACGTCGTGCGTGATGCCCGAACCGCGGGCCACGGGCCCCACCACGCCCAGGCGCACGGCGTCCGCCTGCGGCAGCAGGCCGAGGCCGCGCGTGCGGCCCAGCAGCATGGGGTCGTTGTCGTAGATGTCGCGGATCTCGTCCACGGCGGGCTCCACCTTGTCCAGCATGGACAGGATGTAGTCGAAATGCCGGGGCTCCACATCGCACTTGACGCCGCCGATGCAGTTGGACGCCAGGTTCATGCGGTTGCCGTAGACGGTCTCCTTGACGTCCTGCATCATCTCCCGAACTTCCATGACGTGCATGAACAGGGATTTGTAGCCGATGATATGCGCCTGGATGGCCGTGTTGAAAAGATGCGAGGCCACCCGCTTGATCTCCTCGGCCATGACGCGCAAATAGCGGGCGCGCGGCGGGATGACGATGCCCAGCACGTTCTCCACGGCCATGCAGTAGGTGAAGGAATGGCTGTTGGAACAGAGCGAGCAGACGCGTTCGGTCAGCGTGGTGTTCTGGATGAGGTTGCGCTGGCTGGCCAGCGCTTCCATACCGCGGTGCACATGCCCGGAGGTGAGCTCCACCTTGCGGATGATCTCGCCGTCCACGGTCAGATGGAAGTAGACGGGCTCCTCCAGCGCCACATGCACCGGGCCGAGCGGCATTTGGAAGGTCGTGGGCGTGCTCATGCCATATTCCCCCTGTCCTTGAGGATACGCTCCCAGAGGTCGGTGGTGCAGGCGCCGTTCATCATGACCGACAGCGGCACGGCCTCATTGAGCACGCCCGCGTCCAGCTCTTCGTCCAGGAAGAGGCGGCGCGGGTTGGGGTGCCCTTCCACGCGGATGGCGTAAAGCTCCATCATCTCCCGCTCGTGCCAGTCGGCATTGGCGAAAAGAGGCGTGATGGACGGCACGGTCGGCCATTCGCTGCTCAGGATGACCGTCAGATTGTAGATCACGCCCTCCAGCTCGAAGTGGTAGCAGATCTCCTGCTGCTGTTCGCTGAGCTGGTGGCGGTTGTAGGCCGAGATCATGCACAGGCGCGCTCCGGCCTCCTTCAGCCGGGCGGCGGCCTGCGGCAGGCGGCGCGGCTGGGGCAGTTTGAACCAGTGATAGGCGTTGCCGTAGGCGTCCGTGCTGTGGTGGACGGCGGCGGGGGAGCCGCAGTCGCCGGTCAGCGCGTCGATAAGCCCCGGACGGCCCTTGATGATATCCTGCATGACGATCCTTTGCCCGTTCGGGCAGCTTATTTCTTCACGGGAGAGGCCGACGCGGCCACGCCGTCATCATGCGCCTGGGCCTCGCCGTGAGCGGGCAGATGACAGGCGTTGCGCTTGGCGTCCTCGATCTGGCGGCACTTGGGGCAGAGATGCCGGATGACGTCAGGGTCGAGGGTCGGGTTGTGCTCGTAGAGCTTGCGGGCCAGCGGCAGCGGTATGGGCCGGATGAGCGTGCCGCAGTGGGAGCAGGGCTCATAGGTGATGGTCTGCTGCTCCAGCATGCCGAACTTGTCCGCCTCCACATGGGCATGATGCCAGTTGTCGTCGATGGTGATGGCCCCGGTGGGACAGTAATGGCGGCAGGAGGCGCACAGGCAGCAGGAATCCTGCCAGACGGTGATGGTATAGCCGGTCCCGTCCTCATTGTGGCGGATATGGATGGCCCCCGCCGTGCAGGAATAGCGGCACATGCCGCAGCCCATGCAGAGTTCGGGATCTATGCGCACCGTACCGCGGATGCGCTCCGGCGAAAAGGTCTCTCCCAGCGGGAAGGGGTCCGTGCTCGGCCCCTCAAGGAGATTGCGAAAAAGAATCTTCAGAAAGCCTGCCATATTCACTCCTTGGAGAGGCCGCCCGAACGGCGGGATGGCGTCAGCATGCCGCAGACATGGTGACAGATCCCGCAGCGCCGACAGGCGCTCTCCCCTTCCATACGGGCATTCAGGGATGTCAGCTGCCCGTCGATCCGGCGCAGCACGCCGCCCAGCCGGGCCCGCAGCCGTCGCAGGGCCGAGGCGGCCCCGTGGTCCGCGCTCATGTTCCGCCCTGCCGTCATCCTAGACCTCCAGACCCAGCTTCCTGAGCCAGATCTGTTTGGCCAGCACCACGCCCTCCAGGATGGCCTGCGGACGCGGCGGGCAGCCCGGCACGTTGACGTCCACCGGGATATGGCGGGAGATGGGCCCCTCGATGGAATAGCCCTCCCGGAAGACGCCGCCGGATATGGGGCAGATGCCCACGGCCACCGTGACCTTGGGTTCGGGGATCTCGTTCCAGACCGTCAGCACCCGGTCGCGTACGCGGGTGGTCAGGGGGCCGGTGATGAGCACGATGTCCGCATGGCGGGGGCTGCCGCAATACCGGCAGCCGAAGCGCTCCACGTCATAGCGGGGGATACAGGCCGTGGTGGCCAGCTCCACGTCGCAGCCATTGCAGGAGCCGGCGTTGATGCGGAACAGCCAGGGCGAGCGCACCGACAGTTTCTTGAGCAGGGTATCAAGGCTCATGGCCGCCTCCTTACAGGGCCCAGACGAGCAGCAGGCTGCACAGAGCCAGCGCCGTGGGCACGGTCACATAAAAACGAAAGGCCTGATCGATGCGAAAACGCCCGGTAGCCGACTTGACCAGCGTCAGCGACACCAGCATGAGCCCCACGCACTTGGCCAGGAACCAGAGCAGATTGAGGGCCCAGTGATCGGAGATGAGCCCCGGGAAGAAGAGCGCCACCCCGAGCCCCAGCACCACGAAGGTCTTGAGCGCGCTGCCCATCTGGTAGAGGGCCAGAAGCGGCCCGCCGTATTCCAGCAGGGGGCCTTCGATGATCTCCGTTTCCGCTTCGGGGATGTCGAAGGGCACCACGCCCATGGTGCCGGGCAAGAAGATCAGGTAGGCCGCCAGCGCCGGGATCATGGCCGGATGGAAGCCCAGCGAGCCCTCCGCCAGCTGCCAGTCGATGATCCGCAGCAGGGAGAACTCCGCCATGCCGCCGGTCTGGGAACCGATCATCATGGCCACCGCCAGCAGGACCATGAGCAGCGGCATCTCGTAGGCCAGCATGAGCAGCATCTCGCGCGAGAAGCCCACCGCGCCGAAGGGCGAGCTGGAGGCCGAACCGCCCAGCATCATGGCGATGGCCGGTATGGGCAGCAGGTAGAAGAGCACCAGCAGGTCGCCCATGTCATAAAGGCCGCCGAACACGCCGGGCACGGGGATGAAGGCCGCGCAGACGGCCATGCCCGCAAAGCCCACCACCGGCGCGGCCAGGAAGACGCTCTTGCAGGCCGTGCGGGGAATGAGGGTCTCCTTGGTGCAGAGCTTGGCGATGTCCAGCCAGGGCTGGATGAGCGGCGGCCCCACGCGGCGCTGGAGTCGGGCTTCCACCCGGCGGTCGAGCGCCTTGTAGAAGAGCCCCAGCGTCAGCGCAAAGAGCCCGCCGGGGAAAAGGGTCATGTGCAGGATGGCGTAAAGGGTCTCGCTCATGCTTCATGCTCCTTGCTGCCGCGCTCGCCTTGCGCGGGATCGGGCGCGCCGGGGATCTGCCCCAGCAGGCGGACGAGGCCGCCGTAAATGCTTGCGGGCTTCATGCGGCTGGTGGCCGTCTCCGGCGGCAGACCGCAGGTATGTACGTCGATCTCACGCAGGCGCACGAAGCGCTTGACGAAGAGCATCCCGCCGCCCACGGCCAGGGCCATCATCACGGCCATGCCCGTAGCGTTCCAGGCCCCGGGGCCGACGGCGATCCCCGCGGGGGAGACGGGCAGCGGCGCAAGGCCGTATTCCAGCAGCACCACATTGATGGGCCAGAGCGCCAGACCGGGGAAAACGCCGGTCAGCAAACAGCCCGCGGCCAGGATGCCCATGGGGACGCGCATGATGCACGGCACCTCGCTGATGCGCTCCAGATGCGGCGCGGGCTGCCCGAGGAAGGCCGCATGGAGGAACTTGGCCACATAGGCCAGCGTGACGACGCTGCCCAGCAGAGAGAGCAGCGCCAGCAGCGGCTGCCCGGCCTGCATGAGCCCGTGATAGATGAGCCATTTGGAGCTGAAGCCGCTGGTCGGCGGCACGCCCACCACAGACAGGCCCGCAATGGCGAACATGGCCAGGGTGAAGGGCATGCGGCGGCCGAGCCCGCCCAGATCTTCCAGCGTCTCGCAATGGCTGGCGAACATCACCGCGCCGCAGACGAGGAAGAGCAGATCCTTGAAGAAGACATGGTTCACGACATGCAGCAGGCCGCCCGCATAGCCCAGCGAGCCCCCCGCCGCCACGGCCAGCACCATGTAGCCGATCTGACTGACCGTGGAATAGATGAAGACCAGCTTGATCTGATTGGCCACCAGCGCCTGCAGGGCCGCGTAGACGATGGTGGTGCCGCCGATCCACATGGCGACAAGGCGCATGCGTCCAAGGGCCTCGCCGGAAAGCAGATGCGCGGCCAGCGCGCCCCCGCCCAGCAGCAGGAAGAGCTTGACCAGGCCGAAGATGGCGCTTTTCAGCAGCACGGAGGAGATGAAGCCCGACACCGGCGTGGGGGCCACGGCCGGGTGCATCTGCCAGTCGATGCGGAACGGGAGCTGGGCCGCCTTCATGAGGAAACCCACCCCCAGCAGGCAGAAGCCCAGCACGAAGGGCGCGCCCGCATTATGCCACTGCAGGGTGGAGATGGCGGCCGCGATCTCGGTGGGCCGGGCGCTCATGGCCAGATTGCCGCCCAGGAAGCAGACCCCCACGAAGATGAAGCCCGCGCCGCAGACGTTGAAGCAGAAGTACTTGAAGGCCTCGCGCAGGGAGAGCGCGTCGCCTTCGTGGGCCAGCACCAGATAGAGCGTCCAGGCGCTCATGATCTCCCAGAAGAGGAAGAAGCTGAACAGGGTCTGCGCGGCCGCCATGCCCACCAGGCCGCCGCACATGGCCGTGAAGGCGCAGTAGAAACGCCACTGGCTGTGGCTGTGGCTCATGTAGCCCAGCGCGTAGACCACGTTGAGCGCGCCCACCAGCGGCACCAGCAGGGCAAAGCCCCAAGAGAGCGCGTCCAGATATTCTCCCTGCGCCACCACCAGACCGGCGGTCAGCAGCAGGACGAGCAGAGAGGCCAGCCCGGCCAGCCGTTCATTGTGCGGGAAGAAGGCGGGCGCCAGCGCCCCGAAGACCGGCAGCGCCACGAAGGCGGGCCAGATGCCCGTGTCGGCAAAGATGAGCAGCAGCGGCGACGGCACCCTGAGGCTGCCGTCAGGCAGTTCCAGGATGGCGGCGGCGGACGTCAGCTGCGCCAGGGCGGACACGGCGGGCGTCAGCACCATGTCCAGCAGCCAGGGCGCGATGCCCGGCACCAGACAGAGCAGAGCCAGCACCAGCAGCGCAAGGCGCATGAAGAGGGGCGCTTCCGTCACGGCGGGCAGATGCGCCGGACGCTGTTCAAAGACCAGCGTCCTCAGGATGCGGACATAGTAGACCGCCCCCACCAGCGAACCGATGAGGATGAGCGCGCCCAGCCAGAGATAGCCCGCGTCCACCACGGCCTTGACCATGAGGTATTTGCTCAAAAAGCCCCCGAAGGGCGGCAGGCCCATGATGGTGATCAGCCCCACGCTCATGCAGGCCACCGTCCACGGCATCTGCCGTCCCAGGCCGCGCAGGTCTTCCAGACGGCGCGAACCGGCGCGCAGGATGAGCGCACCGGCCCCGAGGAAGAGCAGGTCCTTCATGACGGCGTGCATGGCCACATGGGCCAGGGTGGCGTAGGTGGCCAGCACCGTGCCCACGCCCAGAGTGAGGGTGATCTCCCCAAGCTGCCCCAGCGTGGAGAACGCCAGCAGACGTTTGATGTCCTGCTGGCGCAGGGCCATGATCTCGCCGTAGACGAGGGTGAAGGCCCCCATGAAGACCAGCGCCGTGCCGAACCAGGAGAGACCGTAGAGCCCTGCCGGCAGATGCTGGGCCGTGGCGGCCGGGATCAACAGCAGCAGGAGCCCGAAAATGCCCATCTTGGTGATGATGCCCGACAACGGGGCGGAGACGGACGAGGGAGCCGCGGGGTGCGCGTCCGGCAGCCAGGAATGGAGCGGCACCAGACCGGCCTTGACGGCGAAACCGGCCAGGCAGCACAGCAGACCGGCCTGGATGGCGGCGTCCGACATGCCCCGCATATGCATGACGATGGCGTCAAAGGCCGTCTTCCCGTCGCCCAGCAGGGCGATGCCGGGCATGAGCAGCAACGCGCCGCCCGCGCACATGAGATAATACTTGAAGCCGGCATCCAGTGACGCCCGCCGTCCCTCATGCACCACGAGGAAATAGGAGGCGAAGGTCATGAGCTCCCAGTAGCCGTACAGCGCCCCAAGATCGGGCTCGCTCACGATGCCCGCCAGCGCGGCGAAGGTCAGGGGCAGGAAGAACCAGTAGCGCGCCGGGTGCTCGTCATGGGCCATGTAGTCCAGCGAATAAAGGCTGACCACCACGGCCACCAGGCCGATGAGCGCAAGGAAGAACTGGGAGAGCCCGTTGATGGGATAGATGAAGACGCTGGCCAGCGCCAGCGCCGAGGTCAGCACCACGGCCCAGGGGGCAAGCCGGTTGCGCAAGAGACAGCCCGCGCCGCCCAGCGCCGCTCCGGCATAGAACAGCCAGAAGGCCACATGCGGCTCAGGATGGCGCACCGTCTTGGACAGCCACCCGCTTTCCAGAAAAGAAAGCAGTTCGGTGCGGAACAAGCCCGCCAGCGCCACGACCAGCGCCAGCAGCACGGCGGCAACGCCGGGCCGTCCTCCTACCGGCAACGCGGCGGCATGGGCGGGCCGCGCTTCCAGCAGCGTCACCTGCACCACATGAAGGGAAAGAGCAAGGAGGACCAGCGTACAGGCCAGCGTCAGCAGCATCAGCAGCAGAGCGAACTCCGGCGACGGCGAGCCGCAAATGTAGCCCTGGACGAAGTGCAGGCGAGTCTCCGGCACGAAGAACGGCGATCCGCCCACGCTGGCCATGAGCCCCAACCCCAGCAAGGCCCCGCTGACCGGGCGCAGCCGCCCGACGCCCCGCAAGGCGCTCAGCGAGGGCGTGAGCCCCTTGGCGAGATCTCCCAGGGCGCTCAGGGCCAGCAGCCGCGTGGCGGCCTGAAAAAGGATGAACAGGGGGAGCGCGTCGGCGAAGGCGGGAGCGGGACACTCCATCGCGATGCACACCACGCCGGCGTCCTGCAGCGCCCCCCAGCAGATGAGGCGTTTCAGGTTCTCGCGCTGTCGCACTGCCTGCCAGGTTCCGAAAAGGAGAAAAAGCAGTCCCGGCACAAGAAGGACGGGAAAACCGGCCATTGCGGTAGATATGGTCATACGCGCCCCGGACGTTGGCTGCCCGCGCTTTCCCCCCGCATCCCCATGCGGTGCACGGCCTTCACGCTGCGGAGAAAGGCGGTCAGCGAAAACGGACAAGAAAATCCCTTCACAAGCGGCTAGCGTAGCGGAAATATCCCCTCCTTGCAAGCAGGCCGCCCGCTTCGCCTGACGCCGTGACCGCCCGCCGTGAGCCCCGGCCGGCGCCGCTCCGCCCCGCTCCGGGGCTTCCGTCCGGGCAGCCTCCCGCTACGATCCGTGACGCTCTTCACATGCGGTGCCGGGCACAACTATATTGACATATCAAGTTATATTGATACAAGATGTGCCATCCCGTCACTCACCGTTGAAAGGAGCACATCCATGACGACCATCGGCAGTCTGTTGCGTGAACGCCGCGACCCCTTCATTTCCTTCGAATTCTTCCCGCCGTCGGACCCGGCGCAACTGCCTGCCTTTTACGACACGGCGGCCCGCCTCAAGGCGGTCGATCCGCTCTTTGCCTCGGTGACCTACGGCGCGGGCGGCGGCAAACAGCAGAACACCCTGTCCGTCACAGGGGAGCTCGTCCGCCGCGGCTTCCACGTCATGGCGCATCTGACCTGTGTGGGCGCGGAACAGGAGCGCATCCTCGGATTCCTGGACGACCTGCGGGCCAATGGCGTGCAGGACGTGCTGGCCCTGCGCGGCGACGCGCCCGCCGATCAGCCGCACTGGGACTGGGAGAGCGGCCGTTTCCGCCATGCGCTGGATCTCGTGCGCTTCATCCGGCGGCAGATGCCGGACATGGGCGTGGCCGTGGCCGGCTACCCCTGCCCGCATCCCGAGTCCTCCACCTTCGCGGCGGACAGGCATCACCTGGCCGAAAAGATCGCCGCGGGCGCGGATTTCGTGGTGACGCAGCTCTTTTTCGATGTCCGCGAATATGTGGAACTGGTGCGCGGCCTGCGGGCGCAAGGCTTCACCACGCCGGTCATCCCCGGCATCCTGCCCATCCAGAGCTTCGACTCCCTGCGCCGCGTGCTGCGCCTCTGCGGGGCCAACATCCCCGGCAAATTCTATCTGGAGCTGGAAGAAGCCAACAAGGAAGGCGGCGTGGAAGCCGTGCGCGAGGCCGGCCTGCGCTTCGCCGTGCGCCAGATCCGCCGCCTGCTCGATGAAGGCGCGCCCGGCATCCACCTCTATACGCTCAACAAGGCCGACATGTGCCTGCGCCTCGTGGAAGAAGCCGGGCTGTAGGAGCCACCGGCACGCGTACGTTGTTTGGGGGAAGGGGAACCCCTCCGCCGGCGCGGGCGGGGTTCCCCTTCCCCCCAAGCCCCCCATCCCTTCCCCAGCGCGCTTTTACCGGGAAAGAGTCAGGGGCACGAGGCCTCCCCGCCCCGAAGGCCAGCGGAGCGTGTAGAGATCATTTGTTTTATTCGCTGAAATTATTTGTAAAATTTGAATTGATACGCCCTAGGGTCAGGACTCATTATTTCCATACGCTTCAAAAAAGAGTAGGCATGGAGACGGAGGTTACCATGTCTGCTCTTTTTTATCTTTCATCTGCTCAAATGGATACCATCCGCCCTTTCTTTCCTCGCT
>DWYJ01000005.1 GCA_019118745.1 Candidatus Desulfovibrio gallistercoris
AAGGGGAACCCCTCTCGCGCCGGCGGAGGGGTTCCCCTTCCCCCCAAACACGTAGCGAATAGTGATAGGGGCACGAAACACGCCCGCCCCCGGAGATGGGGGCGGAACGCGTCTGGTCACTGCACCTTATCCAGGGCAATAGGTTCTAGAGCGGTTTGCCTTTGAAAAAGGCAAACCGCGAGGCGGCAGCACAGCGCCGCCCGGCCCAGAGTGAGCGGAAAAACCGCGTTTTTTCCGCGAAACGACAGGCCGTATGGTTTGAAACGCGAAGCGTTCAAACTAAAAATGCTCTAAAGTTCGTGCCGAGAGGACTTACTCCTGCTCGCCCGAGGCCGCGTCGAAAAAGTCCGCGATCATCTCCGTCACGATATCCAGATAGCGGGGCAGGTCGCGCTCGAAGGTCTCCGGCGAGACCAGCGCTTCCACGGAAAAGCGCAGGGCAAAGCCCTCTTCATCGTCGAACACGATGACCTTGCCGACCTTGTAAGCCTGGGAGATGGCGGCGGCCAGCGCATAGCAGGCGTCGTGCAGCTCCTCGTCGATATCCTCGAAGCCCGCCCCCAGAGAGATGTAATCCGGGTCATCGTCGTCATGCAGCAGGGTCATGGAGATGTCTTCATGGGTGAAGTGGATGTCCCCTTCCTTGTCGGCTTCGCCCTGGATATTGTGCCGCTGCATGATGTCCAGCAGTTCCTGCGTGTTCATGGAGGCTCCTTGTGTCGTCTGTGCCGATCCGGGGATCAGCGTTTGGGATTGATGATGGCGCCGCGCTCTTCCAGTTCCAGTTTCTGGTTGATGAGACGGCAGACCTTGTGGAAGCGGGCATTGACGGCCTGGAAGGTCTTCAGGCGCGCGGCGAAGGCCGGCCCGGCGGCGGCCATGCGTTCCTCGAAGCGCCGCAACGCCCACTCGTAGAGGGCGCTGTCCAGCGCGTTGCACTGAGCGGCAAGCTCCCTGTCCTCGGCGCTGACAGGGGCAAAGCCCGAAGGATTGAGCATGTTCTGCTTCTCGTAGAAAATCTCCTCCAGGCCGATGCGGTCGGCCAGCATGAGCAGAGATGCGTCAAAGTGATCCTGCACGCCAAAGAAGAAGAGATGTTCCAGATTGTGCCGGGCCATGTCCAGAAGCTCGTCGCCGGGCATGTCCTCACGGAAACAATGGGCGAGGGTATGCGTCATGAAGTTGCGCCCGCGGTAGCGCAGCCCCTTTTCCCGGCTGGTGAGGTAGTCGCGGAAGCTGATCCGCCCGTCGTTGAGCCGGGCATACAGATGATTGGACGGCCAGCTCTTCTGGAAGCGGTACTCGGAGATGATGCGCGCCACCGGCTCGCGCAGCAGGGTGAAGATGCGCACCTCCCGGTCATAGAAGCGCGGCGGCTCCACCGACTGGGGCATGAGGTGGCCGATGACCAGCCGGATGGCGTCGAGCTGCGCGGGTTCGAGCTCCCGGCAACGTTCGTAGTCTTCCTTGTGGTAGATGCTCAGGATCTCTTCCGGCGCGAAATTGGCCTTGAGCACGGTGTTGAGCGTCGTGCCGCCGGTGCGCGGCATATGCAGAAAAAACAGCATGGGCGGCATGATCTCTCCTTCCGGGCAGCATCCCTGACCGGCGGACATGTTACATGGCTCGCACCCGGCAGGCAAGGGCGGCGCTTGCGTGTCGGCGGGCAGTCTGGCATACTGCCGCAGCGATCGGCGCGAGGAGGAGGCCCGGGGGACGGGCCCCGGCGGCAGCGCCTCCCTCCACGTCCGGCAAGGAGCGACAATGCGGGCGGAACTTCTGCTTTTCGACATCGGCAACACGTCCACCAAGATCGGTCTGGCCGATGCTGAGCGTGTGCTGACGACCTATTCCCTGCGCACCGACGCCGAACAGACCGCCGACAGCCTGGGCCTGAGCCTGCTGGCCCTCTGCGGTCACGCCGGTCTGGACATGGAAAGCGTACGCGCCTGCATGGTGTCTTCCGTGGTGCCGGACTTCACCCCCATCCTGCGCGAGGCCCTGACCCGCTATATACGGCGGCCCGTCTTTTTCGTGCCCGCCGACGTGCCTCCGCCGCTGGAGAACCGCTATGCCCGCCCGGAACAGGTGGGGGCCGACAGGCTGGTGGGGGCCTATGCCGCCCGCCGACTCTACCCGGAACCGGAGTCGCTCATGGTCGTGGATTTCGGGACGGCCGTGACCTTCGACTGCATCGCCCGCGACGCTTACGAGGGCGGGCTCATCTTTCCCGGTCCCCGGACGGCGCTGGCGGCCCTGGCCCGTCATGCCGCCCAGCTCACACGCGTGGACCTTGAGGTGGATGCTCTGGTGCCCGCCGTGGGGCGGGATACGGTCACCAGCATCCAGCACGGTCTTGTCTTCGGCTTCGTGGGCATGGTGGAAGGCCTCGTGGCCCGTCTGCGGCCCCAGCTGCCGGGCACGACGCGCATCCTGGCCACGGGCGGCTTTGCCCAGTCCATCGCCCGTCTGAGCCCGGTGTTTGACGAGGTGCTGCCCTCCCTGCTGCTGGAAGGCCTGCGCCGCCTGTTTTATGAATGCCGCCCAGCCTAGAACGTTTTGCCGCTGGAAAAGGCAAAGCACGCGGCGGTACAGCGCCGCCCGGCCAAGCGTGAGCGGAACACCGCGTTTTTCCGCGAAATGCCAGGCCGTACGGTTTGAAACGCGGAGCGTTTCAAACTGAATATACTCTAGGACGAGCCGTTTTTTGCCGCACGCAGCGCATGGGCGCGCGACGGCTTTTCGCCATACCCGCCCTCCTCCGGGAGAGCCCAACACTAGGAGCAGCCATGAGCAGCATCGCCTCTGTCTACGGTCGCGAGATCCTCGATTCGCGCGGCAACCCCACTGTGGAAGTTGAAGTCACACTCGAATCCGGCCACAGCGCCCGGGCGGCCGTGCCTTCCGGCGCTTCCACCGGCAGCCGCGAAGCCCTCGAAATGCGCGACGGCGACAAGGAACGCTTCGGCGGCAAGGGCGTCACCAAGGCCGTGGAGAACGTCAACGGCGAGATCGCCGACGCCCTGCTCGGCCTGGATGTGCTGCATCAGGTGCAGATCGACAACACCCTCATCGATCTGGACGGCACGGACAACAAGAGCCGCCTCGGGGCCAACGCCATGCTCGGCGTGTCCATGGCCTGCGCCCGTGTGGCTGCCGAATACCTGGGCCTGCCCCTCTACAAATACCTGGGCGGCGTCAACGCCAAGGTGCTGCCCGCGCCCATGATGAACGTCATCAACGGCGGCGCGCATGCCTCCAACAATCTGGACATCCAGGAATTCATGATCATGCCCCTGCGTGCCCAGAGCTTCCGCGACGCCCTGCGCATGGGCGCGGAGATCTTCCACGTGCTCAAGAAGATCCTGGAAAAGGACGGGCACTCCACCGGCGTGGGCGATGAAGGCGGCTTTGCCCCCAACTTCAAGAGCCATGACGAGGCCTTTTCCTACCTCATCAAGGCCATCGAGGAAGCGGGCTACAATCCCGGCAGCGAAGTGGCCCTGGCCATCGACGCGGCGGCGTCCGAATTCTACAAGGACGGCAAGTACGTCCTCAAGGGCGAGAACCTCAGCCTCAACAATGCCGAAATGGCCCAGTGGCTGGAAGAGTTCACCCGCAAATATCCCCTCATCTCCATCGAGGACGGCATGGCCGAGGGCGACTGGGACGGCTGGAGCATGCTCACCGGCAGCCTGGGCGACCGCATCCAGCTGGTGGGCGACGACGTCTTCGTGACCAATCCGGCCATCCTGGCCGAAGGCATCGCGGAAGGCGTGGCCAACTCCATCCTCATCAAGCTCAACCAGATCGGCACGGTCACCGAGACGCTGGACACCATCGAAATGGCCAAGGAAGCCGCGTACACCACGGTCATCTCCCACCGCTCCGGCGAGACCGAGGACAGCTTCATCGCCGACCTGGCGGTGGGCGTCAATGCCGGTCAGATCAAGACCGGTTCGCTCTGCCGCTCCGAGCGCATGGCCAAGTACAACCAGCTGCTCCGCATCGAGGAGGAGTTGGGCGACGGCGCGGAATTCTTCGGCCCCATGCTGGCCGAATACTACGATCAGAACTAGAGCGTTTTGTCTTTGAAAAAGGCAAGCCGCGAGGCGGCGTCACAGCGCCGCCCGGCCCAAACCAAGCGGAAAAACCGTGCTTTTTCCGCGAAACGACAGGCCATATGGTTTGAAACGCAAAGCGTTTCAAACTGAAAATGTCTCATCTGGATGAAACGAGGGGCGCGGGCGACGGCCCGCGCCCTCCACGCCGGACGCGGCATTTCCCCACACGCAGGCCGTCTCAGGGACGGCGGCGCAAAACCGCTACCGTTTAGAATACACGACCTCGCCTCTCCGCATGCCCTGCCTGTTTGTGGAGAAGCGCCCACCGCATGTCCCGTCTTTTCCTGAAAACAACATGCCGAGGAAAGACCGGGAGCCTGAAGGAAGGATGCGGGCACGCCCTTCCCGCCGCGCGGCGAAAAGGCTGGGCCCGCCCGCGCCCGGCAGGGTGTTCCCTTCCCTTGTGGATACGCGGTGGAAGGAGGCATCATGGGAGCTCCGCTCATCGCCTACGGCCTGCTGGCCGTGGCCATCACCGCCGAGACCTTCGCCACGTCCTGCCTCAATGCCTCCCAGCAGTTCAGCCGCCTCTGGCCGACGCTGGGCAGCATCGCGGGCTACTGCGTCTCCTTCACCTGCCTTTCCCAGGTGCTGCGCTATCTGCCGGTGGGCATCGCCTATGCCATCTGGTGCGCGCTGGGCATCATCCTGGTGACGCTCATGGGCTATCTCTGGTTCGGACAGAAAATGGACGTCCCCGCCCTGGTCGGCATGGGGCTGATCATCGCCGGCGTGCTGGTCATCCAGTTGTTCTCCCGCACCGCGCATCACGCCTGAAGCCGGACTGCCTCCTCGCCGCGGCGCGCCCGCTCAGGCAGCCGGAGAGGAAAAGTCCGTACGGGCGGCCATGACGGCGGAGAGCGCCAGCAGCATGGCGCGCGGCACCAGGCTGGAAAGCACCATGTATTCCTTGTCCGAGTGGATGTGTTCGCCTTCCGGTCCCATGCAGCATATGGTGGGGATGCCCAGCACCGACGAACAGAAACCGGACTCGGCGGCGCTCTCGTAATGCTGCCCTTCCAGCGGCATGTCCAGCAGTCTGCCCGCTTCCTGCACCAGATCGAACAGCCTGTCCCCTGCCGCCGTGCGTTCCAGCGGATAGAGCCGCAGGCCTCCGCTGGCCGTGGCGCGGGTATGCGGCAGGCTTTCCTCGGCGGTCATGCGCCGTATGCTCTCCACCACCCGCTCGCCGTCGGCAAGCCGCCGGTAGGTGAGGTGCAGGCGGGCTTCGGCCCACGGCGCTACGGAATTGGCGGACGTGCCGCCGGAGATGAGGCCGGTGTTGACGGTGATGCCGTTGGGCAGATCCACCAGGCTGTCATAGGCCAGCACCTTACGCGCCAGCGCCAGGATGGCCGATGCGCCGTTCGCGTAATCACGCCCGGCATGGGCCGCGACGCCCTGCACGCGGATATGCATGTGCCCCGATCCCTTGCGGGAAAGGGTCACCCTGCCGCCCACGCCGCCCGGCTCCGCGCAGAAGACGGCATGCGCGCCGCGCAGATGCGTGCGCAGCGCCTGTGAGGAAGTGGGCGAGCCCAGTTCCTCGTCGGAGGAGAACATGAGCGTCAGCGGACAGGGCAGCAGCTTGTGGGCGGCAAGCGTCCGGGCGGCAAAGAGCATGGCCACGAGCCCGCCCTTCATGTCCGCCACGCCGGGCCCGTAGACCCTGTCCGCCTGCCGGTCCACGGTGAAGGGCCGACGCCGCGCCGTCCCCACGGGGAAGACCGTATCCATATGACCGATGAAGCCGATGCCAGGCCCGGCCCCTTCCGCGCCATGCCGTGCCGTCCAGGCGGTGGCCAGATCCGCCTGCCAGGCTTCGTCCTCCGGGACAGGGGCATGCGGCAGGCAGGCCGTCGAAAAGCCCTCCTTGGCCAGCCAGTCCGCGCAGACCTGCCCTACCCGGCGGACGCCTTCGGCGCAGTCCGTGGGGGAATCGATGTCCACCAGTTCCTTGAGCAAGGCCAGCATGGCCGCTTCCTGCCCGCGCAGGGCCTTTTCGATGATCGTCCGACAGGCAAGGATATCCATAGGTCATCCCTCCGTGCCGCTGCGAGAGGCTGATGGAGGGTTCCCGAAGCACGGCGGCGCTTCGCGCCTGCCCGGCTCCAGCGGGGGGCAGGCCGCGCTCCCCGGCGGTGAACGGCGGCAACCTTCGCAGCGGCGGCAAATCAGGGTGAAAAATAAGGGAAGGGCGGCCCGGGAGGAGATCTGACGGGCGCCCTTCCCCCGCAAGGACTGTGGGGTGACAGTCTATTGCGGCAACGTTTGCAGATAGTCCGCACGGATGGCCGGCAGTTCCGCCGCCTTGCCGCCGTCGCCTGCCTTGCCGGCGGCAAGGAAGGCGGCCATGTCGCTCAGCCTGGCGCGCAGCGAACCGGGCCCTTCGCCCAGAAGGTCAAGCTGTTCGCTCACCTGATAGATACGATGATTCTGCAGATCCTTGCGGGCCGTGGCGGCATCCAGTTCACGCCCCGCCCATTCCTTGCAGAAACGCACATACGCCGCCACCACCTGCTCGTCGGGCTCGGCCGCCAGCACGGCGGCGCCGCGCTGATAGAGGGCCAGGAAGCGCCGCACGAGCTCCGCGTTTTCCGCGGCGAACTGCTTGTCTGCCAGCAGCACCAGCGGCAGGGAGGACTTCACCCCGGCGGCGGTGGCGGCCACGACGCAGCCTTCCTTTTCCGCGACATAGGTATAGGGGGCCCAAGTGACCAGCACGTCCCCCATGCCGCCGCGGAACGCGCCCAGCGCCTGCTCAGGCGGCATGAAGCGGATCTTGACGTCCTTTTCCGTCAGGCCCAGCGAATGCAGCCACTGCACCAACGTGTAGTGGGCGGACGTACCCTGCGTGCAGAGCACAAGCTTGCCCTTCACGGCAGTCGTACCGTCCTTGCGCAGCAGCACGGCATTGGCGGCGGCCTCATCGCCGGGCACGGCCACCACCTCGAACGGCGCGCCGAAGGCTGCCGAGACCGTGGGCACGATGCCGCAGCCGCCAAGGACCCACTTATAAGCCTTCATGCCTTCGATAAGGGCCTTGCCCGAATCGAAGCGGAGCATCTCCACATCCAGACCGGCTTCCTTGTCCCAGCCCTGCTCACGGGCATACCAGACGGGAAAGGCTTCGTACTCGCCGAGCCAACCCGTCTTCAGGGGCACGCTCTCCGGCGCGGCGGACGCGCTCACGGGGCTGAGCAGCAGGGCCAGCAGCAGCGCCGGCAGGAACCGAAAGAGGGAAAGATAACGCATGCCTGCTCTCCTTCATGCGGGTACGGCGCTGCGGCTCTCCCCGGAAGGGCGATACCGCAGCGCGGTACACGCTACTTGCTGACCATGTTGTTTTCCTTGAGCACCTTGCCGATGGTCGCCCACATATTGTCGATGACCTTCTGGAACTCGTCATGCGGCAGGTAATTGCAGGTCAGACCGGCCTTGGCCATCTTGGCCTGCACGCCGGGATCTTCCAGCGCTTCCTTGATCAGATTCTGCATGGCGATGATCTTGTCGTCGGGCGTGCGGCGCGGAGCCACCAGGCCATGCGGCGAGGGGAAGACCAGGGACTGGTCATTGTCGAACTGTTCGGCGAAGGTGGGCGCATCGGGCAGTTCCTTCAGGCGTTCCTTGCTGGTCACGCCGATGATGCGGAAGTCGCCCGCCTGCACGTAGGGCAGCTGATTGGTGGTCACGCCGAAGGCGCTGGAGATATGCCCGCCGAGCAGGGCCGTGGACACGTCATGACCGCTGGTATAGGCCACATGAGGGAGCTTGGCGCCGAGCTTCTTCTCCACCATCAGCATATACAGGCGCTGGGAGGAAAATGCGCCGTGCGTGGCGAAATTGATCTTGCCGGGGTTGGCCTTGGCGGCCTCGAAAAGCTCGCGGACGTTGGTGATGCCGGAGTCCTTGCGCACGGCAAGGCTGAGCACCATGTCCGTGATCTGCACCACGGCCTTGAAGTCCTTGAGGCTGTAACCGGTGGGCTTGGCCTGGGGCGTGGTGCAGAAGGTCGGCACCGCCGGGAAGCCGAAGGTGTAGCCGTCCGGACGGGCGCGGGCCACATCCAGCATGGCCGGAGCACCGGCCCCGCCACCCTTGCAGACGATGTTCAGGGTGATGCCCTTGCCCTGGAGATATTCGGCGATGATGCGCGCGGCGATGTCCACGGCGCCGCCCGGGCCGAAGGGGATGATGATGTTGACCGGACGGTCGGGATAGGCGGCCAGGGCCGGACGCGACGTGCCCAGCACGGCAAGGCCGAGCAAGAGGACGCAACAGGCAAGAGAAAGAATCTTCTTCATGATGAACATCCTGATCGGTTGATGTTGGGGTTACAGGGTGACCTTGGGTGACGCGGAAAACTGCCGTGCCGCCTGAAGCGCCGTCAGGGCCAGGATCTTGGCGCGCGGCAGGAAGGTGGACGGGATGATGTATTCATCCGGCGTATGCAGGCCGGTGCCTTCCGGCCCCATGCTGCAAACGGTGGGCAGATCCAGCACGCTGCAGCAGTAGCCGGATTCCGCCGCGCCCTTGGAGCGTTCAAGGGAGCAGGGATAACCGATGCAGTCCGCCGAGGCGCGGATGAGCTCGTAAAGGGCCATGACCTTGGGCGTGGGCCGCAGGGGCAGCAGCCGCAGGCCGCCGCTGATGTGGGAACGCGTCCCCGGCACGTGGGTCTTTTCGGTCTCTTCCCGTATGGCCCGCACCAGCTCCTGCCCCAGCTCATAGGTCGGATAGGTGAGGTGGATGCGGGCCGAGGCGAAGGGCGCGACGGAATTGGCCGAGGTGCCGCCGGAGATGAGGCCGGTGTTGACCGTGATGTCCTTCTCGAGATCCACATGCCGGTCATAGGCCAGGATCTTGTGGGCCAGTTCGAGGATGGCCGAATGCCCATCGGCATAGTTGCGTCCGGCATGGGCCGACTTACCTTCGATCTCCAGCAGCATGTGGCCGGAACCCTTGCGCTCCACGGAAACGCCGCCCCCCACGTAGCCCGGCTCCGTGCACATGACGGCATGCGCGCCGTTGAGCTCGCGGCCGAGGTGATAGCCCGTCGTCGGGGAACCCAGCTCCTCGTCGGGCGAAAAGGTCAGCGTCATGGGCACGTCCATGAGGCCCAGCTCCTTCAGGGCCCGCGCCACGAAGATGTTCATGACCAGGCCGCCCTTCATGTCCAGCACGCCGGGGCCCGTGGCCCTGTCGGCCTGCCGGTCCATGCGGAAGGGACGCGCCGCCACCGTGCCTGCCGGGAACACCGTATCCATGTGCCCCATGAAGGCCACGCCGGGCCCGGCCTCCCGCGGATGCGTGCGCGCCGTCACCACATGGCCGAGGCTCGCCATCCACTGCTCGTCGGCGGGGATGGGCGCTTGCGGCAACACCTCCACGGCAAAGCCCGCTGCGCGCATGTGGTCGGCGATGACCGCCCCCACCTTGTCCACGTCGGCGCCGTCATGGGAAAAGCTGTCCATGTTCACCAGCTGCTCCAGCAGGGCGTACATCTCCGCCTCATGCTCGCCGAACCAGCCGTCCAGCGCTTCCTTCCAGCGTGCAAGTTCCATATGTTCCTCCCTTGAGTAGAGCCTATTCCTCGGCGATATTCTCTCCGCGCAGTGCGGCGCGGATGCTGTCGTAGATGGGCTTGATCAGCACAAAGAGGCTGACGGCCAGGATGCACATGGCTACAGGGCTCGTGTAGAAGATGCTGTAGTCGTTCTGGGAGATGCTCAGGGCCCGGCGGAAGTTGGTCTCCGCGATGCCCGCCAGGATCATGGCCAGCAGCATGGGCGGCTGCGGGATGTCGCACTTGATCATGAAGTAGCCCACCACCCCGAAGATGGCCACGATGAGCAGGTCGAACATGTTATTGTTGACCGCATAGCCGCCCACGGCGCAGAGCGTCACCACGATGGGCATGAGCACGCCGCTGGGGATGGCGATGATCTTGTTGGAGCCGCGGATGGCGATGAGCCCCAGGATCAGCATGAGCACATTGGCGATGATGAAGGCGGCAAAGATGCCGTACACCGTGACCGGATGTTCCACGAAGAGCAGCGGCCCGGGGGTCAGGCCCTGGATCATGAGCGCGCCCAGGATGATGGCCGTCACGATGTCGCCGGGCACGCCGAGGGTCAGCAGCGGGATGAGCGCCCCGCCGCACACGGCGTTGTTGGAGGATTCCGTGGCGGCGATGCCGTCAATGGCCCCCTTGCCGAACATCTCGGGATGCTTGGAGAAACGCTTGGCCTCGCCATAGGCCATGAAGGTGGCGGCGCTCACGCCCGTGGCGGGCACGATGCCGATAAGCGTACCGATGACGGACGAACGCAGGAAGTTCACCACGTTATCCTTCATGTCGCGCAGGCTCAGGCCCTTGCTGGACAGGTTGCCGCCCTTGAGCGTCACGCCGCGGAAGACGTCCTCCACGGTCACGATGACCTGCGACATGGCAAAGAGCCCCACCAGCACGGGCACCAGCGAAAGGCCGCTGAAGAGGTTGGGATTGTCGAAGGTATTGCGCAGGTCGCCGGTGATGGGGTCAAGGCCGATGGTCGCGAGGAACAGGCCGATGAAGGCGGAGATCATGCCCTTGAGCATATTGCCCGTGGACAGGGAGGAGACCACCGTCAGGCCGAACACGGCCACGGCGAAGTATTCCGGCGCGCCGAAGCTCATGGCGGCCTTGGCCAGCAGCGGGGCCACGGTCACCAGCACGAGCGCGCTGAACATCCCCCCGATAAAAGACGCCCAGGTGGCCATCTGCAGGGCCCGGCGGGATTCGCCGCGCGCCGTCAGCGAGGGCCCTTCCAGCATGGTGGCCGCCGCCGAGACCGTACCGGGCGTCCCCACCAGGATGGCCGTGATGCAGCCGCCGTAAATGGCGCCGCAGTACATGCCCAGCAGGGCCGAAAAAGCCTCGATGGCCGGCATGCCGAAGGTCAGCGGGATGAGCAGGGCCACGCCCATAGCGGCGGTCAGCCCCGGCAGCGCGCCAAAGATGATGCCCAGGGCCACGCCCATGAGATTGGCAAGGATGCTGCCCATCGAAAGGGCGTTGGTCAGACCTTCAAGGATGGGTTCGAACATGAGGATCTCCTTTTCCGGCAGTTAGGGGAGCAGGACCTGAAAGAATCCGCCGAAGGCAGCCACCACGCCGGCCGTGGTCAGGCAGGCGACCAGCACCACTTCCAGCGGGCGGCGACGCCCGAGCAGTGGCAGGGCCAGCAGCAGGAAGAGCACCGTACTCACCGAGAAGCCCATACCGCTGTGGAACGGGGGATTCTCCATGGTGGCGAAGAAATCGCCCAGATACGCGATGCCTGCCAGATAGGCCAGGAAGAGCCCGATGAAGCACATGGTCTTCTTGAGGATGGCCGCCTCGGGCCACTTGTTCCTCCCGGCGGAGAACAGCCCCTTGATGAGAAGCCCCAGGCTCAGGGCCGCCAGGATGACAAGGACGATGGTGGGGAAGGTCGCCGGGCCGACGCCCTCAGTGGGCGCTTCGGGAATGTTGCTGACGCTCCATGCCCCGACCCCGCACAGTCCCAGCAGGATGATTCCGGTCGTAATGTCGGTACAGCTTCTCATGACATCTCCTTGGCAGTTGAAGTCCGATGACGTGATATCTTACAGAACGTCCCACAGCATCTTGATCCCGACGCAGATCAGCAGGACGGCAAAGGCGCTCCTGAGCCGGCTGACGGGAAGACGGTGGGCGATGCGCGCCCCCAGAGGGGCCGTGAGCATGCTGCAGACGACAAGGGGGAAAAGGGCCGGCAGATAGAGGTAGCCCAGACAGTGCGGCGGCAGCCCCGTCGCCCCCAGTCCGTTGATCAGGTAACCGCAGCAACCCGCCACGGCGATGGGGAAACCGATGGCCGCGGACGTGCCGATGGCCCGGTGCATCTCCACATTGTGCCAGACCAGGAAGGGCACGGAGAGCGTGCCCCCGCCGATGCCCACCAGGCTGGAGATGAGCCCGATGACGCCGCCGGCCGCCCCCATGCCCCATGCGCCGGGCAGCGCCCGGCTGGCCCGCGGCCGGCTGCCGCGCAGCATCTGCACGGCCACATAGGTCAGGAAGACCACGAAAAAGATCTGCAGGAAGCGGCGGGAGAGCAGCACGGCCACATAGGTCCCGGCAAATGTCCCCAGCAGGATGCCGGGGCTGATGCGCCACACGGTCTGCCAGTCCACCGCGCCCCGCCGCGAATGCGCCAGCGCGCTGGAAACGGAAGTGAACATGATGCTGCCCAGCGAGGTGGCCAGCGCCAGCAGCATTATGCTTTCCGGTGCGAAGCCCGCACGCCCGAAGGCGAACACCAGCATGGGCACGATGACGATGCCGCCGCCCACGCCCAGCAGCCCGGCAAGCAGGCCGGCCACTATCCCCAGCAGACCGTAGAGCACAAGACTTTCCATCATGACCGATCCCTCGCCTTGACCAGAGGATGACGCTCCGAAACCGTGCCGAGATGATGCCGCAGCTCCTGCTCGCAGGCGTCCTCATCCTGCCGCTCCACCGCATCGATGATGCGCAGGTGCGAGCTGATGGAGAACTGCCGCCACTCCTCGGAGCGCAGATCGGCCGTCCGTCCGGGCTGATACACGGCATTGAGCCGCTGCATGGTCGTGCTCAACAGGCTGTTGCCGGTGCAGCGAGCAAGACACTGATGGAACTGGGCGTCCAGGTCGCCGTCGCCCTCCTCCATGAGCAGCCGCCGCTGCTGGTCGCACACGATGATCTTGAGCTCGTTGAGCTGATCCTGCGTGCGGCGGCGGGCCGCCAGCCGCGCTACGGAAGGCTCCACGATACGCCGAAACTCCATGACTTCATCAAAGATGACGCATTCCGAATCCACGGCCGAAAGCAGCGCCTTCTCCAGAAAATCCGTCTCGCCGCTGCACACATAGGTCCCGTCGCCGTGACGGCTCTCCAGCACGCCCTGCTCGGCCAGCGTGCGAATGGCCGTACGCACGCTGTTGCGCGAAACGCCGAAGGTGCTGGCCAGGCTGCGTTCCGGCGGCAGCTTGTCGCCGGGCTTGAGCTGCAGCTCGGCCATGAACGCCCGCAAGCGGGACAGCAGGGTCTCGTAACTGCGCTGGCGGTTCTTGTCGGAAAGGGCATCCATCTCAATCAGTCTCCTTTGCAACCACTATGCAGACCAATCCAACCAATGTCAACCACTTCACCACCCTTTCTATCAACCACTGCCAAAAATCCGGAAACCTCTGAACCAATAGAGTATTTTCAGCTTGAAGCGCAAAGCGCTTCAAGCCATACGGCCGGCGTTTCGCGGAAAAACGCGGTTTTTCCGCGCACTTTCGGCCTGCCGGCCTGCCCTGTCGCGCTTTTCGGGGAAATGACGGCATAAAAAAAGGCGGCCCCGGATGGTCCGGGAGCCGCCGTGCGTTACCGTCTGTCGCGACGGGATCAGTAGGCGTGTTCGTCCTTCAGATCCTCGCCGGTGACCGGCTTGCGGAAGAGGTGGTAGGCCCAGGACTGGTAGATCAGCACGATGGGCACCATGACCAGCGCCACACCCAGCATGATGCTGAGCGTGAGCTCCGTGGACGAGGCATTATAGGCCGTGAGCGTGGCCGCCGGGTCCAGGGAGGAGATGATCATGCCGGGGAACATGCCCGCCACGCCGAAGAAGGTCACCCCCACGATGAAGAGGCCGCTGCAGGCCCAGGCCAGCCAGAGACGGCCGGCGCGCAGCATGACCCGCGCGCCCACCAGACCGGCCAGCGCCACCACCGGCAGCAGGAAGAGCGCCGGCTGGGCAAGGAAGTTGTCGAAAAGGCGGGTATACACCGCCGTCAGCACGAGGAAGGCCACCAGGAGCAGCAGCATGATGGGCCAGAGCAGGCTGGCCGTGGCCAGCGCCCGCAGCTGGAGGTCGCCTTCGCTCTTGATGGCCAGCCACAGCGAACCGTGCAGCATGAACATCACCAGGAAGAAGACGCCGCCCGCCAGACCGTAGGGATTGAGCAGGCCGACGAGGTTGCCGTGGTAGACGCCCTCCGCATCCACCGGGATGCCCATGAAAAGGTTGGCAAAGGCCACGCCCAGCAGGATGGACGGCACGAGGTTGGACACGAAGTGGATGATGTCCCAGAAGCCGCGCCAGGCCGCGCTTTCCACCTTGCCGCGGAACTCGAAGGACACGGCGCGGAAAATGAGGGCAAAGAGCAGGAGCAGCAGGGGCGCGTAAAGCGCGCTGAACATCACCGCGTAGACCGTGGGGAAGGCCGCGAAGGTCACCCCGCCCGCGGAGATGAGCCACACTTCATTGCCGTCCCAGAAGGGGCCGGCGGCATTGTACATGATGCGGCGGTCCTCCTCGCTCTTGCCGAGGCAGGGCAAAAGGGAGCCGAGGCCGAGATCGAAGCCGTCCAGCACGAAGTAGACGGCCCAGAGCAGCGCCCAGAGGATGAACCAGACGATTTGCAGTGTTTCCAGCATGACTAGACCTCCTCAGGACCCTTGCAGGCATACTTGCGCAGCAGCCAGATGTCGAGCACGCCCAGCAGGGTGTAGACGACGATGAAGCCGATGAGCGAAAAGAGCACGTTGCCCGCGGGCACGGGCGACACGGCGTCGCTGGTGCGCATGAGATTATAGACGATCCAGGGCTGACGGCCCATCTCGGCCACCAGCCAGCCGAAGGCGATGCTGAAATACGGCAGCGGGATGTTCCAGACCAGCGCCTTCATGAGCCCGGAACACGGCATGTCGCGCTTGCGCTGCAGAGTGGCCGCCGCCGCCAGGATGAGGAAGAGCACGCCCAGGCCCACCATGGCCCGGAAGCCCCAGAACACCGGCGCCACCGGCGGACGATCTTCCTTGGGGAAGTCCTTGAGGCCCTTCACTTCGGCATTGGCGTCACCGTAGGCGATCCAGCTCATGAGGCCGGGGATGCCGATGGCTTCCACGCTGTTGCGCTCATTTTCCACATCCGGCAGCACCAGCATGTAGAAGGGCGCGTTGGTCGTGGTCTCCCAGTGGGATTCCATGGCCGCCAGCTTGGCCGGCTGGAGCTGGGCAACGGTCTTGCCCTGCAGGTCGCCCGTGGCGGCCAGCGCCACGGCCAGCACCAGCGTGATGGGGGCGGCCATGCGGAAGGACATGCGGAAGAAGTCCGTATGGCTCTTGCGCAGCAGATGCCAGGCCGACACGCCCAGCACGAAGAAGCCCGAGAGCATCCAGGCGGCCATGAGCGTGTGGGCGTACATGCCCCAGGCGTAGGGGTTGCACAGTACGGCGAAGAAGTCATCCAGTTCGGCGCGGCCGTTCTGGATCACGTAGCCCAGCGGATTCTGCATGAAGCCGTTGGCCAGGATGATCCAGAGCGCGGAAAGGTTGCCCGCGATGACCACCAGCCAGATGCTCAGCAGATGCACCTTCTTGCCCACGCGGTTCCAGCCGAAATGCCAGACCGCCAAGAAGGTGGATTCAAGGAAGAAGGCCACCGTGGCCTCGATGGCCAGCAGCGAGCCGAAAATGTCGCCCACGTATTCCGAGTAACGGGACCAGTTGGTGCCGAACTGGAATTCCAGGGTGATCCCGGTCACCACGCCCAGCGTGAAATTGATGACAAAGAGCTTGCCCCAGAACTTGGCGTGCCGGCGCCAGGCCTCATTGCCGGTTTTGACGTACCACGTCTCCATGAGGGCGATCAGCAGCGACAGCCCCAGCGTCAGCGGCACGAAGATGAAATGAAAAAAAACGGCGACAGCGAACTGCAGCCGCGAGAGCAGTATAACGTCATCCATAGAGACATCCTCCTGAGTTGCCCCACTAGTATCCTGCTCTGTTTCAGAAGGCAAGAGCAAATCCTGATAAGGCGTATAGCCTATTTATTTTTTTGACTTTTCTTTTTACAGACTTTTTTCCCCTTTTCTCCGGCTGGTACGCGCCGGGGCCGGCACGGAGGGATATTTTCTGCTTCTTCTCGCCGGCTGGCGGCAAGCCTCCCCCGTCCCCGCTCTCGCCGCGCGTCGTGTGGGCATTTTCATTTTGACGGATGCAGGGATATGGGGATGGGAGACGACGTGATGGAAAGTCTCGTTTGTCTTGTCCTTTACAGCGTTTGGCTGGCTTGTGGTCGGGTGACTCCCCGAGGGGTACGACGTTTTGCGTCCGGACAAGCAAGGTTTTTGGGGGGATGGGGGTGTGGGGGAAGGGCCCCTTTGTCCACAAAGGGGCCCTTCCCCCACCCAAAAAACACATAACATTGCCACAAAAACCCTCTTCCCCTTGCCGCACGCGGGCTTGACGAATCCTCTGCGGGACTTACTTCACGGGGTGTTCATGACAGGAGGCTCAACATGGCTGAACAGCAATTCAAAGCCGAGGTGCGCAAGGTTTTGCGCATCCTCACCAATTCTCTGTATACCAACCGTGAGATCTTTTTGCGCGAGCTCATCTCCAACGCCTCGGACGCGCTGGACAAGCTGCGCTTTCGCACGAGCCGCGGCGAAACGCCGCGCGAGCCCGATCTGCCGCTGGAGATCCACATCACGCTGGACGAAAAGGCGCGTACCCTCACCATCACGGACAGCGGCCTCGGCATGAGCGCGGCCGAACTGGCTGAGAACCTGGGCACCATCGCCAAGTCCGGTTCCGAGGCCTTCCTGGCCGAGCTGGACGCGCAGGCCGCGGACGGCAAGGCTGCGGACGCGGCCAGCATCATCGGTCGCTTCGGGGTGGGCTTCTATTCGGTCTTCATGGTGGCCGACAAGGTGGAGGTGACCTCCCTGCCCGCCTTTGGCGAGGACAGCCAGGCGCATGTCTGGGTGAGCGACGGGCTCGGCACGTTCGACGTCAGTCCCTGCGAGGCCGGGGAGCTCAAGCGCGGTACGCGCATCGTGGTGCATCTCAAGGAGGACGCCACGGAATTTGCCGAAAAATTCCGGGTGGAGACCGTCATCCGCAATCATTCCGCCTTCGTGCCCTTCCCCATCTTCGTGGGCGAGGACAAGATCAACACCCAGCCGGCCCTCTGGCGGGAGCCCAGGAGCAGCGTCACCCGCGAGCAGTATGACGCCTTCTACAAGCACCTGACCTATGACGCCAAGGCCCCGCTGGACGTGCTGCACATCGCTGTGGACGCGCCGGTGCAGTTCAACGCCCTGCTCTACATCCCGGACGCCGCGCAGGACATCTTCGGCATGGACCGCGACTACTGGGGCCTTGACCTCTATAGCCGCCGGGTGCTCATCCAGCACCGCAACAAGGAGCTTCTGCCGGAATACCTCGCCTTCCTCAAGGGCGTGGTGGACACCGAGGACCTGCCGCTCAACATCTCCCGCGAGACGCTGCAGGAGAATGTGGTGCTGCGCAAGATCCATCAGACCATCGTCAAGCAGCTCCTCGGCCATCTGGAAAAAATGGCCGCCAATGACGCCGAGAAGTACGCCCGCTTCTGGAAGCTGCACGGCCGGGTCTTCAAGCTGGGCTATCAGGACTTCCCCAATCGGGAACGAGTGGCCGCCCTGCTGCGCTTCAACACCTCCGCCCACGAGGACGCCGAGGCCCTGAGCAGCCTGGACGACTACATGGCCCGCGCCCCGGAAGGCCAGAAGACCATCTGGTACGTGACCGCGCCCAACCGCGAAGCCGCCCGCCTGAGCCCCCATCTGGAACGCTTCCGCAAGAAGGGCATCGAGACGCTCTATCTGTATGAGCCGGTGGACGAGTTCCTCATGGACGGCCTGCACGCCTACAAGGAATGGGAATTCAAGTCCGTGGAAATGGCGGCCGACGACGCGCTGGACGCCTTCGCCGACAAGGCCGATGCGGACAAGCCCGCGGCCGCGCCGCTTTCCGAGGACGATAACGCCGCCTTCGACAAGCTGCTGGCCCGCATCCGCGAGATCCTCGGCGAACGCATCAAGGACGTGCGCGTGTCGCACCGTCTGGCCGAAAGCCCGGCCGTGCTGGTCTCGCCTGACGGCGGCATGACCTCCAGCATGGAGAAGTTCCTGCGCGTCATGCAGAAGGACGACTCCCTGCCCGTCAAGGTGCTGGAAGTGAACCGGGATCATCCCCTGCTGCGCAGCCTGCTGCGCATGTACAAGGCCGATGCCGCGGACAGGACGTTGAGCGAGATGGTGGAATGCCTCTTTGACGCCTGCCTGCTGCAGGACGGCTACCTGAAGGACCCGCAGGCCCTGGCCGCCCGCAGCAACGCGCTGCTGGAACAGGCCGCCGCCTGGTACGGCGAGGTGCGCCATCTGGCCTAGGGCCTGTTACCGTTATCCGCTGCTTGTTTGGGGAAGGGGTAGCCCCTTCCCCCAGCGAGCTTTTACCGGGGAAGAGTCAGAGACGCGAGGCAACCCCGCCCCCTCAAGGCAGGCGGAGCATGTACGGCTAATTTGCTGTATCTCATAAAATAATTAGTAAAATGTGCGTCGACAGGCTCCGGCACGGCGCAACGCAGCGTGGCGAGAATACCGAGGGGCAGGGATCATGCGATCCCTGCCCCTTTTCTGTGGCTTTCCCCACCCTTCATGGAGAAATCTCTGTCCGCAAGCTGGTGTGCGGCCCGTCGTCAAGCCCGGAAGGCCTCCACCTTGCGGCCGTGCAGCAGGATGTAGAGCACGAGCGCCAGCAGCGCCACGCCGCACAGCGTCAGATACAGGCCGTCATAGCCCGCATGAGAGGCCACGGTGCCGAAGGCGTACGGCCCGAAGCCCATGCCGAAATCGAAAAAGATGAAAAAGGTGGATGTGGCCTGGGCATACCGTTCCCGCGGCACCAGCGAAAGGGATATGGCCTGCGCGACCGACTGGAAGTTGCCGAAGCCCAGCCCCAGCAGCACCCCTGCCAGCAGCATGCTCCAATTCGCGACGGCATGGCCCAGCAGGAAGAGGCCCAGCGCCGTGAGCAGCAGACAGGGCACCACCACCACGTTCTCGCCGCGCATGTCGTAGATCTTGCCCGATGCCGGACGCGTGAGGATGAGCGTCAGGGCATAGAGCAGGAAGAACAGGCTGGCCGCGCCCATGAGGCCAAGTTCCTTGGCGTAGAAGGTGATGAAGGCCTGCACGTTGCCCCAGCAGATGGCCGCCACCAGCACCACGCAGGCAAAGGGGATGACGGAATAGTCGATGTAGTTGCGCAGATCCAGCAGGTCTTTCGACGAGGCCTCGCTGCCGGGCAGCCGGTTGGGGACGCGCAGCATCACATAGCACACCAGGCTCACGCAGCCCACGGCAAGGCAGATGCCGAACAGCTGAGGATAAGTCACTATCTGCACCAGCGTCACGCCGAGGAAGGGCCCCATAGCCAGAGCCAGCGCCGTGCTGAGACTGAAGAAGCTGATGCCGATGCCGTGATGTTCCTTCGGCACCACATAGGCGACGATGGTTCCCGTCGCCGTGCCGATGAAGCCCACGCCCACGCCGCCGATGAAGCGGACAAGGCAGAGGGCCGGCAGGGAATCCACCGGGAAATACAGGGCAAGGCTGCCCGTAAAGATCAGCAGGCCGGCCAGCAACACCACCCGGCAGCCGACCCTGCCCACCAGATAGCCGGTAAAGAAACGCCCTACCAGACAGCCGATGACGATGATGCCCGCCGTCAGTCCCGCCTCGCTCGGCGTGGCGTTGAAGAAACGTATGGCGTAGGGCGTGGAGATCACGAAGATCACGTAATACGCCACGAGCATGAAGAAATTGATGGCGGCGATGATCAGGAAATCACGGGTGAGAACGGAGCGGAGCGCTGCCGTGGGGGTCTTGCGGAAAAAATCCTTTGCGCCGGCGAAATGGTGAGCCATGGAACTGCTCCACGTTGCCGAGATTCGGCATCTGCGCGGGCCGTCCCCGGCCCGGCGTTGAGGGAAAGGCGCCCGCCTCTCCGGCGGGCGCCCCGGTTGGCGCAAGCCGGCGTCAGAAGGCGGGCTTGCGGATCATCTTCAGGAAGTACATGACGATGGGCGTGATGACGATGACCCCCACGAATATCCATAACATGGGGAAACCTTCCACGGGGGCAAAGGGCATGGACCAGGAGATGGGCTTGAAGATGACCATGGTGAAGACGTTCATCATGCCCACTTCCACCACCACGGGGGTCTTGAAGTCCGGGTCCACGATGCGCAGGAGCAGCAGGCCGGAGGCCGCCGTGCCGGTGCAGTAGCCAAAGAGGGTCAGGCCGCGTTCGAAGCCGTGTTCGGGGGCGCGGCGGCCGAACCACACGCAGAAGAACAGGGTGGCGATGGAGGCCAGCGTCATGGAGACGAGGAAGGGCCCGGCCACGTCGGCCAGTTCGCGCACCTGGATGCCCATGAAGACCGCGCAGATCATGAAGTCCACGGTGGTGCCGGTAAGACGGCGGGTCGTTTCGGGGTCGATAAGATGGCTGATCTTGATCTTCTTCATGATCTTGCGGGTGATCATGGCCAGGAACATGCCCCAGCAGAACACGAGACCGAAGCCGAGACCGTTGATGCCCTTGGGAAGATAGAGGAACCACGCCAGGCCCCAGGCGTACGCGCCGCCGTAGAGGGCGAACATCAGGCCGAAGTGGAAGCCCACGCTGTCGATGTTGGCCGGGTGGGTGGTGGCCTGCGCGCAGCAGGGATGGTCGTCCTTGTCCATGAGGCCCTTCAGGAAGGTCTGCGGCAGGGAACCAGGCGTGCCGTCTTCTTCATTGAGGGAGATCCAGCCGCGCCGGATGCCGTAGTAGGCCAGCGGCACGCCGACCACGCCGGCCACGAGGAAGCCCACGGCGGCAAAGGCCAGACCCACATTGAGCGCATTGGCGACCTGATAGGTGTGTTCCCAGATGGTGGCGTAGGCCTGCGTCTGGCCGGGGCCCTGCGTGAAGCCGGCGCCCAGCAGGTAACCGTTGCCGGTGAAGAAGTCGCCGCCGAAGAACATCTTCCAGAGATCGAAGGTGCCCTTGCCGATGAGAGCCTGGATGGAGAAGAGGAAACCGAAGATCAGCGCCATCCAGAACGCGCCGCGCGCGATGACCTTACCCGTGCCTTCCTTGTTGTCGCTGTTGCTTTCCAGCAGGCCGATGCCCACGAAGCCGAAGGCGAAGAGGTGGAAGGTCAGCATGGAGAACACGCTGGGGGTCAGGGCCTTCCAGCCGAAGGAGCTGGGCATGCCGATCAGGCCCAGATTGATGAGCACGAAGCCCAGGATGCCGCCGATGAGCGATGCCGGGAAAAGCATCGTCTGGAAGATCTTGACCTTGGCCCGGATGATGGTTCCGACCATGAGCAGCAGGCCGACCCAGCAGAAACCGCCGATATAAGGATAAAACGAGCTTTCCATAGATCATTCCTCGCGCTTAATCCAGTTCACCGTACACCACATCTCCGCCCACGACGGTAGCGACGACATCGATATGCCGGATGGCATCCTTGTCCACAGCCAGCGGGTCCGCGCCCAGCACGACGAAGTCGGCCAGCTTGCCCGGTTCGATGCTGCCCTTGATATGATCCTCGTGGGCCTGATAGGCCGCCCAGCTCGTCACGCCGCGCAGAGCGTCCAGCACGGGGATGGTCTGGTTCTCGCCAAGCACGCGGCCGCTGCTGGTCTTGCGCGTGGAGGCAGACCAGACGGAGAGCAGCGGGTCGATGGGCGTGACGAAGGTGTCGTTATGCAGGCTGAAGGGGATGCCGCGCTTGAGGGCGCTGCGCAGGGGGTCGATGCGCTCGGCGCGGTCCTGCCCGGGGAAGATGTCGTTATGCCGGTCGCCCCAGTAGTAGGTGTGCACCACGAAGAAGGAGGGGACGATGCCCAGACGGCGCATGCGGTCGAGCTGATCCTCGCGCACGGTCTGGCAATGGATGATGATGTGGCGCGCGTCGTGGCGGGGATAGTCCTTCTGCGCCTTTTCGTAGGCGTTGATGATCATCTGGATGGCGTCGTCGCCGTTGCCGTGGATGGCGAGCTGCCAGCCCTTGCGGTGCAGATCGCTGACCATGTCGTAGAAGACGAGCTCGTCATTGATGGGATAGCCGCGCCAGTCTTCGCCATAGGGCAGGCTTTCCAGGATCTTATGGTAGGGATTGCTCAAAAAGCCGGTGTAGCATTGCAGGCTGCCGTCGGCCAGCAGCTTTGCCGCGCCGAGGCTGAGCTTCTTGTCCGGGGTGAGCTGGGTGCCGGAGCGGGTCGTGCCGGCGACGTTGATGTCCATGCGGTTGACGCCGGGCAGGATCTGGACGCGGTTCTTCAGCACGCCCTTCTCATGGCCAAGGAAGAGCGCGTCCCAGATGGTCTGTTCGGTAAAGCCGTCCTGGGCAGAGGTGACGCCCTTGGCCACATACATCTCGCTCGCGGTCTTGACCGCGCGCACCCAGTCGTCCTTGGTGGTCTGGGGGATATGCTCGAACAGCAGCTTGCGCGCCGGGGGTTCCTCAAGGACGCCGTTGGGGTTGCCGTGCTCGTCGCGCCGGATGATGCCGCCCACCGGGTCGGGCATATCGCGCGTGTAACCCGAGGTCTTCAGGGCCAGGGAGTTGCAGGTGCTCAAATGGCCGGAAACGTGCCGCAGCACCACATGATGCTCAGGGGCGACCTCGTCGAGGTCGGCCGCCGTGGGATGGCGATTTTCCTCAAGGCCGGTATCGTCATAGCCATAGCCGAGGATCCATTCCCCCTTGGGCGTCGTGGCGGCCTTGCGGCGGATGATCTCCTTGATCTCCGACAGCGAACGGATCGTCCCCACCGGGAAGGAGGACAGGTTGATCTGGGTGGCCTCCATGAGGCCCGCCGTGGAAAAGTGGCTGTGCCCGTCAACGAATCCCGGCAGCATGGTCCTTCCGTGCAGATCGATGACCCGCGTACCGGCGCCGGCAAGCGCCATGACATCGGCCTCCCGCCCCACGGCCAGGATGACGTCATCGCGCACGGCCACGGCTTCGGCCTTGCTGGCTGCCGAGTCCATGGTCATGATGTTGCCGTTGCGGTAGATTTGAGTTGCAGGCTTCATACAGTCCTCCCTATTTTTTCGGCGTTCCGCCGCTGATGTGCTTTGGGTCGTTTCGGAGATAGCAAGAGACATGCCACGCGGCCTGCTGGGCCGTGTCCACATCCGTTCCGGCCTTCCGCGCCATTTCAGTCCAGATCCTGGACAAATCACCACAACTCCAATCCTGAATCCAGATTCTGGACAAAATACGGGATACCGCCTACTGTCAGCCCAGTATTTTTTCGCTCCTTTCCCGCCTGTAGACAGGCTGGAGCGCTTTGTCATTGAGACACGGCAAAACGCTCCAGCCGCAGCCGCACGCCATCCTTTGCGGCGGCGAAAAAAGCAGGAAGGGATTTTTATAAAGAAAATAGCCCGTTGACCTCGTCCAGGAGAGATGCCGTGACACCTGACAAGCCTGCCTGCGCCATACTCTGGCTGCTTGCCCACCTGCGCAACGAACATTCCCGCCTCTGCCTCGTCCAGATGCTGGGCGCCAGCGGCCCGGCCACCGATGCCGCCCTGAGCGAGCTTGAACAGCAGGGCGCCGTCACCTGCAGCGGCAAAAACTTTTCCCTTACGCAGGAAGGCAGAGAGCTGCTGGCGCGGCAGCCCTCCCCGCCCCCGACGGAGCGGAAGGCGCTGCTGACGGCGGTGGAGCGCGACATCCCGGACGAGGCGGCGGTGGACGAGGCGCGCCTGCTGTCCGCCGTCATGGCCGGTTATGACCTCGACCTGCCGGAAGCCGTGTGCGAGGTCTGCCTGCGCGGCATCTACCTGTCGCTCAGCAACGGCAAGGGGGCTGCCAGCGTGGGGTATCTCGACCTGCTGGTCTTCCGCCTGGAACGCTGGCTGGAAACCAGCCGGACGGTGGATGTGCAGCGTTTCACCCGGCTGACGCTGGCCGCCGTGGACGCCGCGGCCTTCCAGAACAAATGCGTCGCTCAGGCCCGCGCTCTGCTCGACAAGCTGACGGGACTGGCCGAAGCCAAGGGCAACCGCCATATCCTGACGCTGCTCACCCTCGGCAAGGCCCTCATGACCTTCTATGCGGGCATCATCGACTATGAATCGGCCCATGCCCTGTGCGACAAGGGGACGGAGATGCTGCGCGAACTGGGGGACGACGCGCTGGCTGATCAGGGGCTGCCCTTCATCCTCCTGCTGCACTTCCTGGCCGGCAACTACAGTCAGGTCATCCGCTGCTATGAGGACATCTGCGCCGGCGCCAGCCGTCAGTCCCTCATGCCGCTCATGGAATCGCAGATGGGCCTCCAGGCCTCGTCCGCAGCCACCTACCTCGGCTTTTTCACCTATGCCGAGGGCATGCTCAAATCCTCCATCGCCACGGCCCAAATCGAAGGTTCCCCCCTGCGCACCCTGCTCTTCCGGCAGCACCTCGGCGTGCTCTATGCCTATATGCGCCGCACGGATGAGGCCCGCTCCATCCTGCAGGAAGTGCTGGCCAGCCCGCACATCGCCGCCGCGCCCAAACTGCTGCTGCGCTCTTATGCCGGCCTTGCGCTCTGCCACGTCTATGATGGAGATGCGGACGCTTCCTACAAGCTGCTGACCAGCGCCTTCCGCCATGCCCGGCAGGACAGCACCTTCTCCCTGTCCTACAACTATCCGTGGATGATCGAGCTTGCCGCCTGCTATGCCAAGCATGACCAACCCACGTTGGCCGAGCTCGACTTCGAGGAGCTTTTCCGCCGCATGGAGGGCAGCACCAACCCCATGATGCGGGGCATCGCCCTCCGCCTGCGGGTGGAACTGCTGCTGCACAAGGGGCAGCATGCCCCGGAAATGCTGCTGCCCCTCCTGGATGCGGGCCTGGCCGCTCTGGAAAAGGCGCGGACCCCGCTGGAACACGGCCTGGCCCTGCGCTTGCGGGCGACCCTGCTCCGCAACGCGCAACGTACGGAGGAGGCCGACGCCGCGGAACGCGAAGCCCGAAAACGCCTTGCGCCCCTCAACCTGCCGGAAAGCAATGATCCGTCCTACTGCCCGGCGGAGACCCTTCTCTCCCGCTTCAGCGCCGCCCTGGCCGCCTCGCAGGAATGGGAAACGCTGGAACAATACGGCAACGGCCTTGCGGCCTGCCTGCGGCGCGCCTTCCATGCCGAACGCGCCATCGTGCTGCGCAGCGGCGCGGCCCGCCTGGAAGCGCTGGGGCTCTGCAACGTCTCGCGGGCGGAACTGGAGGAAATGCTCACAGAACAAGCTGATTTTTTTAACGAAAAAATAGAAGGCGACAGGCCGGAATACATAAAGGACGAGCGTATGGACATGCTCTGCCTGCCTTTCCGGCTGGCAGACGGCACCCACTGCCTCCTGTATGCCTGCAGCTCTCGGAGCTCCAGCCGTCTGCTGCGCTGCTCGGAAAACGACCTGAAGACTCTGACGCTGTTCTGCGCCGCCGAACTGGCGCACTTCCTGCGCCTGCAGCAGGAGCGTGCGCATGCCCGCAAAAGCCCCCGCGCCACCGCCGCTTCCCGCACCCAAAACGGTTCCCCGGCAGCCATCGTCTGCCACAGCGAGCCGTTCAAGGCCTGTCTGGAACGCGCGCGTATCGTGGCCGCCACCGATGCCGCCGTGCTCCTGCTGGGCGAGACGGGCGTCGGCAAGGAGGTGCTTGCCGGCTATATCCACCAGAACAGCCAGAGCACGGGGCCGCTGGTCTCCGTCCATCCGGCGGCCCTGTCGGAGAGCTTGTTCGAGAACGAGTTCTTCGGGCATGAAAAAGGCGCTTTCACCGGCGCGACGGAACGAAAGATCGGCTTTTGCGAGCTGGCCGACAAGGGGACGCTCTTCATCGACGAAGTCGGCGACATCCCCATGAACATGCAGATCAAACTCCTGCGCGTCCTCCAGGAACACCGCTTCACCCGTGTGGGCGGCGTGAGCGAGGTGCAGTCCTCTTTCCGGCTGGTGGCGGCCACCAACCGCAATCTGCGGGACATGGTGCGGGAAGGGACCTTCCGCGAGGACCTTTACTACCGTATCGCCGTCTTCCCCATCCACATCCCCCCGCTGCGGGAACGCGTCGATGACATTGAGGGGCTCTTCATGCACTTTGCCGACCACTTCGCCCGGCGCTACGGCAAGAAGATGCCCTACCCCGACGAGGCGACCCTGCGCCACATCCGCGAGTATACCTGGCCGGGCAACATCCGGGAGCTGCGCAACGCCGTGGAGCGGGCCGTCATCCTCTCCGACGGCGAGCGTGTTTCCCTGCAACCCGCGCCGGCCGCCGCTCCCGCCGCCAGGCCGTCCGACGCGACGGTCGAGAGCCTGTATGCCGACCTGCCCCCGCTGCGGGAGCTGGAGCGCCGCTACATCCTCCATGTGCTGCGGCAGACGGGCGGGCGCGTCAGCGGCGAAGGCGGGGCGGACCGCATCCTGGGCATGAAGCGCTCCACCCTCTATGTCCGTCTGCGGGAATACGGCATACGCGGCGGCGACGTGTGCGGCGAGGACTGACCCCCTGCCCCAAATATGGCATATTTCTTGCTTAACTTGCGACATGCAGAGGTCAGGGGCGCGCCGCAAGGCGTCCCCTGTCGTGGAGTACGACACCAAGGAGCACGTTATGTTGAAAAGACTGTTCACCTTCCTCATGGCCTGCGCCGCAACGCTGGGACTGAGCCTCGGCGCGGCGGCAGCCGAACCGCAGAAGCTCGCGACGGGCTGGCTGGACGAACACGAGGCCTTCGTCATGTGGCTGGCCAAGGAAAAAGGCTGGGACAAGGAAGCCGGCCTTGACGTGGAGATGCAGCTCTACGCTTCCGGCATCACCATGCTGGACGGCCTGCGGCGGGGCGAATGGGTCTTCGGCGGCATGGGGGCCCTGCCGGCCATGCTGGGGCACCTGCGCCTCGGCATCTCCGTCATCGGCATCGCCAATGACGAATCCCTCTGCAATGCCGTGCTGCTCACCCGCAACAGCCCCATTGCCTCCGTCCGCAAGGCCCGGAAGGACTTCCCCAACATCCTGGGCGATGCCGCGAGCGTCAAGGGCAAGACCTTTTATGTGAACAACGGCACTTCGGCCCACTATGCCCTCTATGCCTGGCTGAAGGCTCTGGGCCTGAGCCTCGATGACGTGAAGCTGCGCAACGTGGACCAGGGCCAGGCCCTGGCGGCCCTGCGCGACGGCAGCCTGGACGGCGGCGCCGCCATCTGGGCCCCGCAGCTCTTCAGCGCGCGGGCGGAAGGCTACCCCGTGGCCGCCACCGTGCATGACAGCGGCGCGACCATCCCCGTGGTGCTGGTGGCGGAGACCGCCTATGCCAAGGCCCGCCCGGAAGTCGCGGCCCGTTTCCTCGCCGTCTACCTGCGGGCCGCGGACTTCGTGCGGGCGCAGCCTGCGGACAGCCTGGTCGCCGACTATCAGCGTTTCTGTGCATCGTTCGGCAGCCGCAAGTGCGACGCCGAACTGGCCCGCAACGATCTGCGGGAACATCCGCTGTTCTCTCTGCCAGAACAGCTCAGCCTGTTCACCTCCATCAACAGCGACCCCAGCCTGGCCCGCAAATGGATGATGGACATGGCCGCCTTCTCTCATGCCGTCGGCCAGATCACGGACAAGGAACTGGAACAGGTCAAAAACGCCGATTACGTCACGGACAGCTACCTCCGGCTCATCGATCCCGAAACCTTGAAGGTGAACGCCGGTTCACCGAAGTAACCCTGCCCCCAACGCGCCGCCTGTCCACTGCCGTGCTGTCTCGTATTCTCCTCCAATGCGGAACGGCAGCAGGGCAGGCGGCCCTCCTTTTCCCTGCCTGCCGCAGGCCTGCCCGGGAACGGGCCGCCTGTCAGGCAGGGGAACCATTGACGCCTCCTGCCGTATCCCGTACATTGCGGAAAACGGTTTTCCCTCTTCTGGAGCGGGTCCTCGTCGCACATCAAGGCCGCTCCAGCGGACGCATGAGCGGAGATCCGCGCCGACGGGGGGCTCACGGCCCCTCCCGGCGAGTGCGGGTGATGGATCTTTTGGAAGCTTCCGCTTTCAAAAGCGCTCTGCGGCAACGTGAGACAGGCAGTCTGCTGTGAGTCCCCTGCTTTCTTCACCCACGACCCTCCTGCCCGGCTTCTGGCAGTACACCCCCACACGGGACAGCTTCTGGCTGGACCGGGACAGCCTGGCGCTGGTGGGATATACCGACGCCGCCTCACGCTGCATGCCCCGCAGCGATCTGCGAGAACTCTTGCGCATCGATCCCGAAGAGGAGAACCTTTTCCAGCAGGTGGTCGAAAGCCCCTCGGAAGGGGATGTGCTCTTGTGCTGCATCACGCTGTACGGCGGCCCCTACAGCGGGCGTCAGTGCGCCGTGCGCGCCTCGGTCATGGGGCGGGACGCCGAAGGCCGGGCCCTGAGCCTCGTGGGCAATATCCGCCTGCTGAGCGACACCGGCGTGGACGACCCCGGCGTCAATCCCGACATGGCCCTGCTGACCCTGGACATCAGCGGCGACGGCATGTGGGACTGGTTCCCCAAAACGGGACGGGTGGAGTACAGCCCCCGCTTCCGGGCCATGCTGGGCTACTCGCCCCTGCAGTTCCCCAACAGCATGGAAGCCTGGGAGGGCATCATCCACCCGGACGACCGCGTACGGGCCAATCGCGCTCTGTACAATATCGTGGAGGCGCACGGCGCCAATTATTTCGAGTGCACCTTTCGCCTGCGGGGAGCAAAGGGAGACTATCTCTGGATACTCTGCCGAGGGCAGGTGCTGCGCCGGGACACCCAGGGGCGCGCGCTGCGCGTCATGGGCATGATCACGGACATCTCCGCCTCCCAGCAGGATCACGAGAACCTGCTGGAAAAAGCCTATACCGACCAGCTGACCGGCCTCGGCAACCGCGCCAGCCTCGACATGCACATCAAGGACTGGGCCCAGCCGCCGCACCTGCCCCTGAGCGTCCTGTACTGCGACGTCAGCGGCCTCAAGCTGGTCAACGACACGCTGGGGCACAGCGTGGGCGACGCCCTGCTCATCAGCGCCGCCCATCTGCTCAAGAACAGCATCAAGGTGCCGCATGTGACCATCCGGCAGGGAGGCGACGAATTCCTTGCGGTGCTGCCCTGCTGCTCCGCCCTCCAGACCGAAGAGCTTGTTTTCGATCTGCGGATGAACATCCAGAAGCACAACGGCACCGAGGGCTGCATGCCCCTTTTCATCTCCATCGGCCACGCCACTTTGGAAGCCGCGGCCACGGACATCTCGGACACCATCGCCCGCGCCGACCATCAGATGCTCCGCAACAAGGCCCTTGCCCACGAAACGACCTATCAGCAGCTGAAACGCTGGCTGGAGACGCAGACCAGCCAGCCGGTCTCTCTCTTCGACTCCCGCCGCGCGCCGTAGAGCGTTTACCTTTGCAAAGGTAAAGCGCAAGAGGGTACGGCACCGCCCGCCCTGAGCGTGAGCGGGACGCGCCGGATACGCCCCGCAACCACCGTCATGCCGCCTGCATCAGTCCGCCACCTCTTCCGCTTCTCCCTTCCCGTCCCTCCCTGGCCCGTGCCTCAAATCGCATTTTCACATCAAAATTTTCATTTTTTGCCGTCAGCCAGGCCCAATTTTGCCATCTGTTGACAGCCGATACCGAATTTATACAATGGAGACAGCAAGACGGGCATCTCACCTCAACCTGATGCAGGACATCACGCTGTCGGAGATACGACTCTATGATCTGTAGTCCCCCATCCCCCCACAGCGTGGCAGACAGTTGCGGGTTCTGGTTTTACAACGGCGACAGGGATCTCATCCATCTTGATGCGACCTGCCGTCACCTGCTGGGTCTGCCGCCGGAACGGGCCAGCATCCTGCGCGGCGAGATCCGCGACATGTTCGGTTCCATAGGCGAGAACACCAGCCTTGACGACATCCTGCTCGATGCGGATATGGGCGACCGCCTGCGGGACACCTTCCTCGTGCGCAGCGGCCCGCGTCAGGGAAGCGTGCTCGTGGCGCACGGCACGGTGCTGCTGCGCAACGAACAAAACCGGGCCATCATGGTCGGCGGCAGCCTGCACAGCGTCGCCACGCCCGACCGCCAGACGCTCCTGCTCCCGCCAGAAGAGGAAAACCGCCTCTTCCCCCTGCCCGACCAGGGCACCCTGCCCTTCCCCTTTGCTTCCGAGGACGGCCTCTGGGACTGGAACCCGCAGACGGACGCCTTTTTCTTCAATCAGCACTACCGGGCCATGCTGGGCTATGCCAGCGAGCAGGAACTGCCCAATGACGTCAGCTCCTGGGTCGATGCCCTGCACCCCGACGACCGCACGCACATCCTGGCCCTGCAACGCACCGTGGCCCTGACCACGGAACGCGGCGACTATTTTGAATGCTGCTGCCGCCTCCGCCACAAGGAAGGGCGCTTCCTCTGGGTCATGCAGCGCGGGCAGGTCGTCCAGCGCGATGCGCAAAACAGGGCCACGCGCATCATCGCCCTGCATACCGATCTTTCCCTGCATCGCCGCATACAGGCCAGCCTGCGCCACAAGGCGCTCACCGACTCGCTCACGGATCTCTATAACCGCGAGTTCCTCGCCCAGAACGCCCCCTCCTGGAACAGCGAGCTCTCCCTGCCGCTGAGCGTCATCTACTGCGACGTCAGCGGCCTCAAGCTCATCAACGACACCCTGGGCCATGATCAGGGCGACCGGCTGCTCATCGCGGCCAGCCGCCTCCTGCAACGCAGCATCCGCGCCCCGCACAGCCTCATCCGGCTGGGAGGGGACGAGTTCATCATCATCCTGCCCACCTGCACCGCGGACCAGGCGGAGGAACATACCCTCGCCATCCAGCGGTCCCTGCGGGAACACAACCGCAACAACAACGGCCTGCCGCTCTTCCTCGGCATCGGCCATGCCACATGGAACGGCGAGGACGCGGCGGACCTCTACAGCACCATCCATGCCGCGGATATCCGCATGCAGGAAAAAAAGCGCCTGCACCATGCCGATGCCTTCACCTTCCTGCGCTACTGGCTGGAATACCACACCGGCAAGCCCATCAAGCAGCGTGACAACCGCTGTTCCAGCCGCGCCTGAGGCCGGCGGGCGAAAACTGCGGGATCGTTTTTTCCCCGCCTGAGCGGTAACGCCATTGCGCTTGTCCCCGGAACAGGCTATATCCAGTGCAATTCTTCCACGCGCTCTCTGCGGAAAGGAGTTGTTTCATGGCGCTTGTACTGGGCACGGCGGGACACATCGATCACGGCAAGACCTCGCTGGTGCGCGCGCTGACCGGCATCGACTGCGACCGCCTCGAAGAGGAGAAACGGCGCGGCATCACCATCGAACTGGGCTTTGCCTGGGCCGAACTCCCGGACGGGGAACGGCTGGGCATCGTCGATGTGCCGGGGCATGAGCGCTTCGTCAAAAACATGGTGGCCGGCGCCGCGGGGGTGGATTTCGTCATGCTGGTCATCGCCGCGGATGAAGGCGTCATGCCGCAGACCCGCGAACACCTCGACATCTGCACCCTGCTCGGCATCGACCGCGGCTTCGTGGCCCTGACCAAGTGCGACATGGTCGATGCCCAGTGGCTCGAACTGGTGCAGGAAGACATACGCAACTTCCTCAAGGGGAGCTTTCTGGAAAACGCGCCCGTCTTCCCCGTCTCTTCCGTCACCGGTGAGGGGATCGACGCTCTGCGCGCCCATATTTACCGCTGTGCGGCCGAGATCCCGCCCCGCCGGCCCACGGATCTCTTCCGCCTGCCCATAGACCGCGTGTTCGGCATGAAGGGCCACGGCACGGTGGTCACCGGCACCGTCATCTCCGGCGGTCTGGAAAGCGGCGAAGAACTCGCCGCCATGCCCGAAGGCATCACCGTCCGCGCCCGCTCCCTGCAACGTCACGGCGCTGCCGCCGAGGTCGTGCGCGCCGGACAGCGCTGCGCCGTCAACGTCCAGGGCACGGAGACGGACAGCCTGCACCGCGGCCAGGTGCTGGCCCGCCCCGGCACGCTCTTCCCTTCCCGCCGCTGGCTGCTGCAACTGACCTGCCTGCCCTCCGCCCCCCGCGCCCTGCGCCAGCGTACGGAAGTCCACTTCCACCACGGGACGCAGGAATGCGCGGCACGCGTCATCTTCTTTGATCGGGACCGCCTTGCCCCCGGCGAAAGCTGCCTTGCGGAACTGCGCTTCCCGCAGCCGCTGGCCGGCGTCTTCGGGGATCATTGCGTCGTCCGGGCCTATTCGCCCCTGCGCACCGTGGCAGGCGGCAGCATCGTCTCTCCCCTGCCCCCGGAGCTGCGTGCCCGCGACCCGCGCCGCGCCCGCAACCTGGAACTGTTCCGCGAGCTTGCCGCTCTGGCCACGCCCGCCCGTCTGGCCGAAGACGGCGGCATGGCCCTTGTGCTGGCCATTATGGAGATCCGGCACGTCATGGGCTGCGATGTCCCGACATTGCAGGCGCTCTCCGGCCTGCCCGCCACACAGCTGCACAAGCTGCTGGTGGACCTCGCCTCGCGGGGCAAGCTGATCTGCTGGAACCGCGAACAGCGCCAGTGGATAGACGGCCAGGCCTTCGAACTGCTCATGCAATCCGCCTGCCGGCGCGCCGCGGAGCTCCACCGCAAGGCCCCTCTCAAGCCGAGCCACGGGCAAGGCGCCATCTGCGCGGGCTGGAGCAAGGACCTCCCGCCCCGTCTCGTGCAGCGCGTCCTTGAAAGCGCCATCAAGAAAGGCCTCCTCGTTCAGGAAGGCGACGGCCTGCGCCTGCCCTCGCATACCGTCTCGCTGGCCGGGGATCAGCAGGGGCTGCGGCAGAAGCTGCTGGCCGCCCATGAAGCGGGCGGCATGGCCCCGCCCAACCTCAAGGACGTTCTCGCGGAACTTGACGTCAGCCAGAAGGAAGCCGCTCCCGTACTGCGCCTGCTCTGCGAAGAAAAGGCGCTCGTCCGCGTGGCCGACGGCCTCTATTACGCCGCCGCCCCGCTGGAAGAGATCCTGTCCCGCACACGGCAGTGGTTCGCCGACCACGACGATCTCGGCCTTGCCGGCCTCAAGGAGATCACCGGCCTTTCCCGCAAATTTCTCATAGCCCTGCTCGAATACATGGACAGGGAAAAGATCACCGTCAGAGTAGGCGACGCACGGCATCTGCGCTCGCGTCAGCCTGCCTGATTCCCCCTCAACTCCTAACAGGAGAATATGACATGCCTCAGAAGATCCTTGTTATCGGCGGCGTTGCCCTTGGCCCCAAGGCCGCCTGCCGCTGCAAACGCCTCCTGCCCGACGCCGAGGTCACCCTCATCGACGAGAACGTCAACATCTCCTACGGCGGTTGCGGCATCCCCTACTACGTCTCCGGCGAAGTGAACACGGTCAACGACCTCCGCGCCACGCCCTACAACGTCATCCGCGACCCCAAGTTCTTTGCCGAACTCAAGGACGTGACGGTGCGCATCCAGACGCGCGCCACCGCCATCGACCGCACCGCCAAGACCGTGCGCGTCAAAAACGTGGTGACCGGCGAGGAGGACACCCTCTCCTACGACAAGCTGGTGCTCGCCACCGGCGCGACCCCGCGCGTGCCTCCGGTGGAAGGCCGTGACCTCGGCAACGTCCTCTCCCTGACCCGTCTGGAAGCGGCGGAGACCATCCGCCATGCCTGCGAGAACGGGTCCGTCAAAGAGGCCGTGGTCGTGGGCGGCGGCTTCATCGGTCTGGAAGCGGCCGTGGCCCTCGCGGACATGTGGGGCGTCAAGGTCTCCGTGGTGGAAATGATGGATCAGATCCTGCCCGGCGTGCTCTCCGCCCAGCTCGCCCGCATGGCCGCCGTGGACTGCACCAAGCACAATACCGACGTGTACACCGGCGAAAAAGTGCTGCGCCTGGAAGGCAAGGACGGCAAGGTCTGCAAGGTCGTGACCGACAAGCGGGAGATCGAAGCCCAGCTCGTCATCTTTGCCGCCGGCTTCACGCCCAACGGCCAGCTTGCCAAGGATGCCGGCCTCGACGTCACCCCCTTCGGCGCCATCACCGTCAATGAATACATGCAGACCTCCGACCCGGACATCTACGCCGGCGGGGACTGCGTCTCCATCCCCAACCTCATCACCGGCAAACCGGGCTACCTGCCCCTGGGCAGCATGGCCAACCGGCAGGGCCGCGTCATCGGCACCAACCTTGCCGGCGGCAAGGCCACCTTCCCCGGCTACGTGGGCACCTGGATCGTGAAGCTCTTCGATATGTCCTTCTGCGGCGTGGGCCTCACCATCGACAAGGCCCGCAAGGAAGGCTTCGACGCCGTGTCCGTCAGCGTGGAACAGGTGGACCGCGCCCACTTCTATCCCGAAAAGGAACTTATGAGCCTCGAGATCGTGGTGGACAAGGCCAGCCGCCGCGTCCTCGGCATGCAGGGAGCCTGCACCGCCGGCGACGCCCTCAAGGCCCGCATCGACGCCGTGGCCGGCGCCCTCCAGTTCGCCAAACCCACCGTGGACGACCTCTCCAACCTGGAAGTCAGCTACGCCCCGCCCTTTGCCGGCGCCATGGACGTGGTCAACGTGGTGGCCAACGTGGCCGACAACGTGCTGGCCGGCCGCTTCACCCCCATCACCGCTGACAAATTCATGGAACTCTGGCAGAACCGCGCGGACAACAACGTCTTCTTCATCGACGCCCGCCCGGCCAAGGCCGGCAAGGCCGTGCAGGAACAATACCCCGACTGGCACTCCATCCCGCTGGAAGAGATCCGCGCCCGCATCAATGAAGTGCCCAAGGACCGCCCGGTGGCCCTCATCTGCAATACCGGCCTGCGCGCCTACGACACCCTGCTCGTGCTGGCCCGCCACGGCGTCTCCGACCTCTCCAACAGCATGGGCGGCATGCAGGCCGTCATGAAAATGGGCCTCAAGCCCTAACGCCTGACCGCTTCTTTTCAGGAGCAGTCTTTCTTTTTGCTTGTTTTCGGGGAGGGGAACCTTTTGTGAACAAAAGGTTCCCCTCCCCGAACCCCTCCCTTCCCAAAAACTTTGCTTGTCCAGACGCAAGCCGTCACGGCATGCAAGCCGACGCCCGGCCGCAAGCCAGCCAAACTCCGCACAAAAAGGCCGGACAATTTTCGCTGTCCGGTCTGTTTTTTAGAGCATTTTGCCATGCGATCCACATTTTCAATGTGGCATTGCTCCATGTTGCCGGGAGACGTGGCAGGCGGGCGACGCCTTGCCGGGGCGCGGTCGCCATATGCTGACGCGAAAAAAGTTTTGGGAAGGGAGAGGGGGAGCGCGAGGGGGAGAGGGAGAACCGTTTTCCAAAACGGTTTCCCTCTCCCCCTCGCACAAGGATGACTTTTTGGGG
>DWYJ01000072.1 GCA_019118745.1 Candidatus Desulfovibrio gallistercoris
GGCGTGAGCACCGGCGTTGGGCTTGAATTCGCCGCCCACGTAGGCTTTCACGGCGTCCTGGTCGATCTTGATGTCGTCCTTCCAGGTGCCGACCACGGCGAAGTCGGAACGGGCCATGGCACAGACGCAGCCGTTGGGGCAGCCGTCGAATTTGAACTTGAACTTGTAGGGGAAGGCCGGGCGGTGCAGCTCGTCCTGGTAGTCCATGGTGAGCTGGTAGCACATGTCCTGCGTGTTGTAGCAGGCGTATTCGCAGCGGGACTGACCGAGGCAGGCTTCGGGGGTACGCAGGTTGGAGCCGGAACCACCGAGGTCCACGTTCATCTTGTGGGTCAGTTCGTGGAAGATTTCTTCCAGCTGCGGGGTCTGGGTGCCGAGCAGCACGATGTCGCCGGTGGAACCGTGCATGTTGGTCAGACCGGAACCGCGCAGATCCCAGATGTCGCACAGGTCACGCAGGAATTTGCTGTGGTAGTACTTGGCCGCGGGCTGGGCCACACGCACCGTGTGGAAGTGGGCCACGCCGGGGAACTTTTCGGGCTGGTCGCAGTAACGGCCGATGACGCCGCCGCCGTAACCGAACACGCCCACGATGCCGCCGTGCTTCCAGTGGGTTTCCTTTTCTTCATAGGAGAGCTCAAGGACGCCGAGCAGATCTTCGGGGCAGTCGACCGGGATCTGATAGTCGAGGCCCTTCGGATTGGCGGCGCGGTTGGCCGCTTCCTGTTTGATGTCGGACACGAAGCTCGGCCAGGGGCCGCTTTCCAGCTGGTCCAACAGGGGGGTTGCATGTTTCGCCATTGCCATACCTCCACGTGGTTTTTGTGTATCACGGCGTTGCGTGATGTGCCTTCATGCGTGTGCGGAACCTGTGCTCCGAAATGGCCGCGGCAGGCCCGCAGGCGCCGATTGCCATTTTTTTCACGCCGGAGCTGCCTCCGGGGGATTCTTGCGTTTCCCCCTTTCGCGGTCTGTGCCGGGAAATGGGGAATGCCGTTTGCGGGCGGCATTCAGGGCAACTCTTTCTCTGCGGCCTATAACGTATTTTTTCGAGGAACACAACCGCTGACGGCGTACGACTTTTTTTCACAAAATTTCCCGGCCCGGCGTGGGGCGCACTTGGCAAGCTCCTGTCTTTGGGGCTATACATGGCCTGTCGCAAGCCCTTGCGGCGCGAACGCTCCAAAAGCAAGCAGAGGAAAACGCATGAAGGACTCACTGGGCCTCTACTACAATCCGCAGGCCGGCAATCCCGGCGTGCGCGTCTACGTGCGGCGCGAGCCGGACGGCAGCGTGGCTTTCCGCCTCTGGCGGCAGGACCTGCCCGAAGCCTGGGAGCGTCATGGCTGGGTGCCCTATGCCGTCCTTGAGAACGCGGCCCGTCTCTACCGCGAGGAGCGCAACCCCGATGCCGACCCGCTGCGCCTGTACGACATCCGGGTGGCGGAGGCGCTGCTGCAAGAGGAGGGCCGGTGAGCGAGCGCTGGCTGCTGGCCCGCCGGGCCTATTTCGTTCGCGATCTCGTGCGGGACTACTGCACGGTCTATCTCGGCATCGAGGAACAGAACCGCCTGTTCACGCGCGACGGGCTCGTTTCCTACGCAGCCCTGCGCGATCTGCTGGGCGAGGTCAACCGCAAGGGCGTTTTCTGGCGTCTCAAGGATACGGCGCATCATCTTTTCCGGCAGATGGTCGAGCAACCGGCCGAGGACGCCATCCTGCTCTGGCAATATGCGGGCAGCGCCGCTCCCAGCGGCGTGACCGTGCAGACGCCGGTGGAGGCGCTGCTGGACTGGTGCATCGGCTATGCCTTCCATGAATGCGCCAAGCTGCGCGAGGACGCCTTCCAGCGGCAGCACTATTCCAGCCGTCTGGCCCAGCTCGCCCGGACGCCGTCCGTGACGGACGACCTGTACGATCCCCTGCGCGAGCTCTCCGCGCAGACCAATGAAAGTTCGGCCCGCGAGCTGCACCGCATCCTCTATGTGCTGCGGCACGGGCTCTTCCTGTTCACGTGCTATCTGGAAGGAGAGGGCGGGAACCGCCACCTGGCCCGCTGGCTCGCCGTGGAGGAAGATACCGCCCGCCGGGCCTTCGGCGAGTGTTATCCCACGCTCCTGCGGGCCCTGTACGGCGAGCGTCCCCATCGTCTGTTCCGTCTGGCGGCGGAGAACCTGCTGGACGCGGGGCGTCCGGGCGAGGCCCGGCAGCTGCTGCTGCGCGCGCAGTCCCAGCACCGCCTGGACGAAGAGGGCCTGTCGCTCCTCCATACGCTGGATGCGGCCGAAAGCCATCTGGAGAGTGCGGCGTCATGAGGCGCATACTGCACGGCATCGGCCTTTTCCTTGCCGTCGTCTGCATCTGCCAGCTCTGCGCCTGCGGTTCCTCCTCCTGGCGCAAGGGCGGGGTGCCCGGCTCCAAGCCCTATACGGTGCGCGGCAAGACCTATTATCCGCTCAAATCGGCGCATGGTTTCGTGGAAGAGGGCGTGGCCTCCTGGTACGGCCCCGGCTTCCACGGCAAGACCACGGCCAGCGGCGAGCGCTTCAATCAGTACGCCCTGACGGCGGCCCACAAGATCCTGCCGCTGGATACCAAGGTGCGCGTCACCAATCTTTCCAACGGCCGGTCCCTCATCGTCCGCATCAATGACCGCGGCCCCTTTGTGGATGACCGCGTCATCGACCTTTCCAAAGCCTGCGCCCAGCGTCTGGGCGTCATCGGCAAGGGCACGGCCCGCGTCCGCATCCAGAGCCTGACCGGCATCCCCCAGATCAAGGAGGATGGCGACATGGTCGGCGATTACTTCGTGCAGGTGGGGGCCTTCGGCGTCAAGGACAACGCCCAGGGACTCATCAGCAAGCTCACCGCGGCGGGCTACACGGGACGGCTCATTTTCGGCAGCAACAACCTGTGGAACGTGCAGGTGGGGCCGTGGCCGGATACCGCCAAGGCCAAGGCGATGCAGGAATTGCTCAAGCGGATCTATCCGCATGCCTTCGTGGTCGGGGGCGGCAACTAGGGTCTGTTGACTCTATTCGCTGTCTGTTTGGGGGGAAGGGGAACCCCTCCGCCGGCGCGAGAGGGGTTCCCCTTCCCCCCAAGCCCCCCATCCCTTCCCCAGCGCGCTTTTATCAGGGGAAAAAGCAGGGGAGGGGGGTATGTACGCTTGATTTTCGTATCTACTGAAATAATTGGTGAAATTTGTTTTGGTGGGCTCTGAACGATGCAGGGGCCTTACGGGCATCGACGCAGAGCGAGGGGTGCCTCTTCCCCAAAAAGCAACGAACAGCGGCAACAGCACCTGCGCGGTCCGTCGGCCGGGCCTCAGCCTCCGTACCATGCGGGGCGGGCGTCGGGCACGTCGGCGCGGCAGCCCTGCCAGAGGCCGCGGGCGGCCAGGGCGCGCCTGATGTCGGTGATGATGCCCCGTTTTTCGGCCGCCCAGGCCGGGGCCAGCAGTTCGCCGGGCGCGGGGTCGGCCTGGAGGCGGTGCAGGACGATGTGTGAAGGGATGCGGGGCAGGGCGGCGCAGAGCAGGTCCACGTATTCGTCCCGCGCAAGCGGGCGGTAGGCCCCGGCGGCATGCTGGACGGCCAGGGCGGTGCCGTGCGGCACGTAGACGTTGTGCAGCTTGAGGCCCGCCACGGGCAGGGCCAGCGCCCAGTCCAGCGAGGCGAGGAAGTCTTGCTCGTCCTCTCCCGGCAGACCGGCCATGAGGTGCAGGCAGACCTGGAGCCCGGCCGCTGCCGCCTGTCTGACGGCCGTTGCCACGCAGGCGGCGTCATGTCCACGATTGAGGCGGGCCAGGGTGGCGTCCGAGGCGCTCTGGAGGCCGATCTCCAGCCAGATATCCGGCAGGCCGCAACCGGCCAGCAGGGCCAGCTTCTCCGCGTCCAGGCAGTCGGCCCGCGTGCCTACGGATATGCCCATGCAGCCGGGCAGGCGCTTCACCTCGTCCAGCAGACGGCGCAGCCGTTCCGCCGGGCCGTAAGTATTGGAATAGGCCTGAAGATAGGCCATGAACAGCCGGTCGCTGTCCGTGGCGGTATACTTGGCCCGCCAGCGCGCCCACTGTTCGGCCAGCGGCAGAGCGCCGAGGCCGGAGCCGGAACCGGCCGCATTGCAGAAGGTGCAGCCCGCGCGGGAGAGCGTGCCGTCCCGGTTGGGGCAGGAGGCGCGGGCGTCCAGTGGAATTTTTTGCACCCGGCTGCCGTAGCGGCGGCGGAACCATGTTGCCAAAGTATGCCAGAGAAGCATGTATTTCGCCTTTTTGGCGGGTCTCGCAGGTATGCGGAAGGCAGGGAAAATTTTTGTACTGACCTATCCAAAGCTTGACTTGCGGCCGGATTTAGTCGAACAAAAGCGGCTGAACCTCCGCGTATGGCGCGGGCGACTGCTGTTCTTTTTTCTGTCCCACACGGCCTGTTGCCGTTTTTCAGGCAGCCGAAACCATACGCATACCTGCAAAGCGAGGCAAGCTTCATCCATGTCCAAGATTCTGGATTTCGCTCTGGGAGTTTTTTCCAATGACCTGGCCATTGACCTCGGCACGGCCAATACCTGTGTCTATGTGAAGGGGCAGGGCATCGTGCTGCGTGAGCCGTCGGTGGTGGCCGTGAAAAACGACTCGCGCGGCAACAAGGTCGTGCTGGCCGTGGGGCAGGACGCCAAGCGCATGCTGGGCCGTACCCCCGGCAATATCGAAGCCATCCGGCCCATGAAGGATGGCGTCATCGCAGATTTCGAAGTGACGGAAGCCATGCTGCGTCACTTCATCGCCAAAGTGCATAATTCCCGCCGTCTGGTGCGCCCGCGCATCATGATCTGCGTGCCCACCGGCATCACCCAGGTGGAAAAGCGCGCGGTCAAGGAATCCGCCCAGTCCGCCGGCGCGCGGGAGGTCTACCTCATCGAGGAGCCTATGGCCGCGGCCATAGGCGCGGACCTGCCCATCCAGGAGCCGACCTCCAATATGGTGGTGGACATCGGCGGCGGCACCACGGAAGTGGCGGTCATCTCGCTGGCCGGCATCGTCTATTCCCGTTCCGTGCGCGTGGGCGGGGACAAGATGGATGAAGCCATCATGACCCACGTCAAACGCAAGTACAACATGCTCATCGGCGAATCCTCGGCCGAGGAGATCAAGATCAAGATCGCTTCGGCCTATCCGCTGGACCCCGAACAGCAGCTCGAAGTCAAGGGCCGCGACCTTGTGACGGGCATCCCCCAGAACATCATCATCACCTCCGAGGAAGTGCGCAAGGCCATCTCCGAGCAGGTGGACAGCATCGTGCAGGCGGTGCGCATCGCGCTGGAGCAGACCCCGCCGGAACTGGCCGCCGACATCGTGGACCGCGGCATCGTGCTGACCGGGGGCGGCGCGCTGCTCAAGGGCCTCGACCAACTGCTGCGCGAGGAGACCTCGCTGCCCATCACCGTGGTGGACGATCCGCTCTCCACCGTGGTCGTGGGGACGGGCAAGGCTCTGGACAACCTGAGCGTGCTCAAGGAAGTGTGTATCGACTAACCGGCATCAGACAGGGCGGCCGCCCGCACGCATCCCCCCAAAAAAGACGGGCCGCCGCCGCGGCTGTCCAGGCGGGGAAATGCCCTGCCGTCACGACCTTTTTTGCGGATGCCAGAGCCCTCCGTGCGACCGGTAACGGATACGCCGGAGGGTCTTGCGTCACGAGAAGGGGAGGAGACGGCAGGAGAGGAGCCCGTCCGCCGCTCGCCGCACGACGGAACAGCCTGTGACCTTTCGCCGACTCCTTCTCATTGCGGGAACGCTGCTGATCCTCTTTCTGGGCATGTTCACCTGGAATCAGCGCACGCGCGCCCTGGACGATTTTGCCGGGATGCTGGGGCTGGAAGTCACAGGCACGGTGCTCTCTTTCGTGCATGCCGTGGAAAGCGGCATCAGCGAGACGTGGGACCATTATTTCGATCTCGTGGGCGTGCGTGAGGAGAATCAGCGCCTCAAGGCCCGGCTGGAAGAGCTCGAAGCCCGCATGATGGCCGCCGGCGAGGATCTGGCCGAGCTGCGCCGCCTGCGCAAGCTGCTGGAGCTGCCCGTGGACGAGGCCTGGAAGCCCGTGGGCGCGCGCGTGCTGGCCGGGCGCATGGGCCCCAACGGTCTTTTGGACAGCATCACCATCAACCGGGGCTACAGCACCGGCGGACGGCCGGGCACGCCGGTGGTGACGCAGCTTGGCCTGGTGGGCCGGGTGCTGCGCGCCAGCCCGCATTCGGCCACGGTGCTCCTGCTGACCGACCCCGGCAGCCGCATAGCCGTTTTTTCGCAGGAGGGCCGCGTCTCCGGCATCCTGGCCGGGCAGGGGGTGCATCAGCATCTTGAGGTCCGTTTCGCCCAGCTCGGCACGCCGGTCAGCCCCGGCGAGGTGCTCGTCACCTCCGGGCTGGACGGCAAGTACCCCAAGGGCATCCCCGTGGCCCGCGTCATCAGCGCCGAGCCTTCCAACTACAATCAGTTCCTGACCATCAAGGCGCAGCCGCTGGTGGATCTGCGCAACCTTGAGGAAGTGCTCCTGCTGGAATCCACGGGCATCGTCCGCCCCAACCTGCCCAGCGGGCCGCCACCGGAATTCGTGGGGCCGCCGCTGCCCGCCACGGCCCAGCCGCTGCCATGAACATGTTGCGTCATGTATGCTGGTGGGCGGCCTTCATCGTGGCCGGCATAGCCCTGCAAGCCGCCGTACCGGGGCTGGACGCCTTTGCCGTGGGCCTTATCCTGCTGCTGGAAGACCGGGACTACCGCAACCTGGCATGGCTGTTGCCGGTCTTCATCATCCTGCAGGAAGGCATGGGCACCGGGCTCTTCGGCAGCAGCGTGGCCTGGTACACGGCCCTTGTCCTGCTCTACAAGCTGGGCCGCTGGCTGTTCGAAGTGAACAATTTTTTCTTTGTCCTGCTGCTTTCCTCCTGGTTCGGCGCGGCCTATTTCGGCATCGCCTGGCTGATGGCGCCCCTGCAGGACGTTCCCGGCTTCGATGCGCAGGGGACATTGGACAAGAGTCTCATTCAGGCGCTCTATGTGCCCGTGGCCTGGTGGCTGCTGGCCGGTCTGCGCCGCTGGGTATTGCCGCGTGAAGAATAACCATCCCGCCGATCCCTCCCGCAGCTCCACGCTGCAGCAGCCGGAAAAGTCCCGGCGTTCCCGCTGGTTCGGGCCGCAGCAGGTGGACAATGAAGGGTACCAGCCGCCCCGTACCGGGGCTCTGCTGCTGCAGGGACTGGTGGCCATCTTTTTTTTCGTCTTTGTTTCCCGCTTCTGGTATCTGCAGATGCACCGGGGCGAGGAGTTCTCGCGTCAGGCCCAGGCCAACCGTCTGCGTGAAGAACGCATCTTCGCCCCGCGCGGCCGCATCCTCGACGACAGCGGCAAGGTGCTGGCCGACAACCGCACGGCCTGCGGGCTGGCGCTCATCCGCGAGGACTGCAACGACATCCCCGCGACCCTGGCCCAGATCAGCCAATGGACCGGCATCCCCCTGGAACAGGTCTGGGAAAAGTATCAGGTCGACCGCTTCAAGGTGAAGTCCTTCGAGCCGCTGCTCATGGTCACGGACATGGATTTCGAGCTGGTGGCCCGCATCGAGGCCGAGCTCATCGACTGGCCGGGGCTGGAGATCTCGGTGCACAGCAAGCGCAGCTATCCGGAAAAGGACCTCTTTGCCCACGTGCTCGGCTATGTGGCCGAAGCCAACGAGAAGGAGATGGAAAAGGATCCGGATCTGGCCATGGGCGATCTGGTGGGCAAGCAGGGGCTCGAATACAAGCTGGAGCAGCGGCTGCGCGGCCGCAAGGGCCTGTATGGCGTGGAGGTGGACGCGCACGGCCGCATGCTGGGCAAGACCCTGCGTGAGGAGCCTCGCAGCGGCGAGGAGATCAGCCTCTCCCTCGACCGCGATCTGCAGGAGACCGCCTGGAACGCTCTGTCCGGTGAGGCGGGCTGCGTGGTGGTCATGGAGCCGGACACGGGCAAGCTGCGGGCGCTGGTCACCTCGCCGGCCTACGACAACAATCTTTTTGCCGCGGGCATCTCCAAACGCGACTGGGACGCCCTGCGGACCAGCAACCGTTTCCCGCTGCAAAACCGCGTCATCCAGAGCGTCTATCCGCCGGGCTCGGTCTGGAAGCTGCTCATGGGCGTCTTTTTTCTGGAAAACGGCATCAGCCGCTATGAGACGGTCTTCTGTCCCGGTCAGGTCAAGCTGGGCAACCAGATCTTTCGTTGCTGGCGGCGCGGCGGACACGGCAGCATGAACCTCGAATCCGCCCTCATCAACTCCTGCGACGTCTATTTCTACATCATGGCCGAGCGGCTGGGCATCGACAAGCTGGAGGCCTTCGCCAAGGCCAGCGGCTTCGGTGCGCCCACGGGCATCGACCTGCCGCACGAGCGGTCCGGCCTCGTGCCCTCCCGCGAGTGGAAGCGCCGCCGCTTCAAGGCTCCCTGGGTGCGCGGCGAGACCTACAACGTCTCCATCGGACAGGGCTATACCCTGGTGACGCCGGTGCAGATGGCCGTCTATGTGTCGGCCCTGCTCAACGGGGGCTATCTGCTCAAGCCCCAGCTGCTCAACGATGCGCCGCGTGAAGTGCGGGGAAAAGTGCCCGGCAGGCTGGAGACGCTGCGTTTCATCGTGGAGTCCATGCGCAAGACCGCCAACGGCGGCACGGCCCGCGTGGTGGGCCGCAAGGACGCCGACATGGGCGGCAAGACCGGGACGGCGCAGGTGGTCAAGCTCAAGATGAGCGGCGACCGCCGCCTGCGCACCGCGGAGATGGAGTACGCCCAGCGCGACCATGCCTGGATCGCCACCTGGGGCTACAAAAACGGCAAGGCCTATGTGGTCATCGTCATGGTGGAGCATGGCGGCGGCGGTTCCAGCGTGGCCGGGCCCGTGGCCAAAAAAGTGTATGAGCATCTTTTCGGCCCGGATGCGGGCGCGCCGCAGGTCATCGCCGCCAGCCCCGAAGAAGAGGGCGTGCCGCAGAACCCCGTGCTGGCGCCGCCGGATCTGCCGGGCCTGCTGAAGCCGGTCGGGCAGGGACGCCAGCAGGGCGGACGGACCCGCCGGGAGACCCGCGCGCCCGGGGCTGCGCTCGCGCCGCGTCCGGCCGCACCCGCTCTGCAGCCCCTGCCCGAGCGCCGCAGCGCGCCCCGCGGCAGGGTCATCGACCCGTCCGCGCCGCCGAGCCCGCTTGGCGGACAGCCCTAGGAGAGTCTCATGGACAAGCGCCTCCTCAGCCATCTCAACTGGAGCCTGCTGGCCTGCACTGTCCTGCTGTTCTTCCTGGGCGTGGGCAATCTTTTTTCCGCCAGCGCCATCCGCGTGGAGGACGGGCTGACCTTTTCCAGCTTTTACCAAAAGCAGCTCATCTGGGGGCTCTGCGGTCTGGGCTGCATGATCGTGGCCATGTGCTTCGACTACCGGCAGATCCGCAACCTCGCCTGGCCGTTCTGGCTGGTCTGCGTGGGGCTCCTGCTGCTCGTGCCGGTCATCGGGGTGACGACCATGGGGGCCAACCGCTGGATTTCCCTTGGCTTCATGAACCTGCAACCTTCCGAACCCACCAAGCTCGCCGTCCTCGTGATGACGGCCCGTATCCTTGCCCAGCACAATCGTTCCCTGGGCTGGAAGGATTTCTTCAAGGTGCTGCTGGTGGGGCTCATACCCTGTGCGCTCATCCTGGAGCAACCTGACCTGGGGACGGGCACGCTGGTGCTGCTCATCATGGGCGGCATGATCCTCTTCCACGGGCTGCGCAGCTATGTGCTCAAGACCTGCTTCCTCGCGGTGCCCTGCGTGGCGGCGCTCATGTGGTTCGTGGTCATGCACGATTACCAGCGTCAGCGCATCCTCACCTTCCTTGATCCCGGATCGGACCCGCGCGGCGCGGGCTACCATATCCTGCAATCGCTCATCGCCATCGGCTCGGGGCAGATGTGGGGCAAGGGCTTCACCGAGGGCACGGCAGGGAAATTGCGCTTTTTGCCGGAGCGGCATTCGGACTTTGCCGTGGCCGTCTTTGGCGAGGAATGGGGCTTTGTGGGCTGCGTGGCGCTGGTGACCCTGTTCTCGCTCTTCCTGCTGTCCATCTTCTCCACGGCCATGCAGGCCAAGGACAGGTTCGGCAGCTTGCTTGTGGTGGGGGTTTTCTTTTACTTCTTTTCACAGATCGTCATCAACATGGGCATGGTCATCGGCCTCATGCCCGTGGTAGGCATCCCGCTGCCTTTCATCAGTTATGGCGGCAGCGCCACAGTGGTCAACTTCACCCTGCTGGGCATCGTGCTGAACGTGTCCATGCGGCGGTTCATGTTCAAGGGATAAACATCTATGGTCAAATGGGGGTTGAGCGTGGGCAAGGACGAAATCAACGCTTTTCTTGGAGCGGGGACCGTTTACGAAGGCAAGCTGACCTTTCAGGGCTCCGTGCGCATCGACGGGGTCTTCTCCGGCGAGATCACCAGCGACGGGACGCTCATCGTCGGCAAGGACGCGCAGATCTCCGGCACGTTCCATGTCGGGGAGCTCATGCTTTCCGGCAATATGCGCGGCGATGTGGTGGCCAAGCGGCGTGTGGTGGTCCACAGCACGGGCGTGCTGGACGGGACGCTGCATACGTCCTGTCTGCTGACGGAAGAGGGCGGCATCATCGACGGTCAGATCTTCATGAAGAAAGGCAGCCCCGAAAAATCCGGCAACTAGCCGGGAAGAGAGATTTTTTTCGGGGAGGGAAACCTTTTGTGAACAAAAGGTTCTCCCTCCCCGAACCCCTCCCTTCCAAAAAACTTTACAGAGCACTGAGCGGACAACGTGACCCGGCAGGGCGTCGCGCAGATGCTCCGTCCCCCGGCAGGGCCTGCGGGCCTTGTGTCTCCTTTCTTTTGCCGTTGGATAGCGGCTTCATCTAGACGGATTCGCATTGAAATCGTGTCCAATTTCCATGCTGACGCTGCCCTCACCCTACGGAAAAAGCGTGGTTTTTCCGTGTGTTCGGTTGCGGGTAGTCGCTCCCGCGACTATCAGAGCAATCCACATTTTCAATGTGGATTTGCTCTAACATGGCGGAACAGCGCATTTCCCTTTGAAACGCAAAGCGTTTCAAAAGGAAATGCTATGAGGAAACCTGGCGTGCCGGGCAGTGATGCCCGGCACGCTTTTTTGTACGGATTTGGGCTGGGGCGGAGTCGGGCGACGCCTTGTGGGGCGCGACGCCTTACGGTCTGGACAAGTAAAGTTTTTGGGGAGATGGGGGGTGTGGGGGGAAGGCCCCCTTTGTTCACAAAGGGGGCCTTCCCCCCACGAAAAAATCACTCTTCCAGCACGTTGAGGGGCAGGCCGGGAGCCAGCCGCACGACGCCTTCCACCACCACGCGGTCGCCTTCCTTGAGATCTCCTTCCACCACGCTGGTCCCTTCATGCTCGAAGAGGACGCGCACCTTGCGCAGCACGGCGGTATCATCGGGCCCGGCAAGATAGAGGTAGGCGCCGTCACGCCCGGACTGGACGGCGGTGCTGGGGACGGTGAGCGCGTTGTCCGCCCGTCCCAGCGGCAGATCCACGGTGACGAACTGACCGGGCCAGAGGCTGCGGTCCTCGTTGGGGAAGGTGCCGCGCAAGCGGATGGTGCCGGTACGGGTGTCCACCTCGTTGTCCACGAGCGTTAGCAGGCCGCGTTCAGGCTTGCCGCCGGTGGGGGCGGCGGTGAAGTGGACGGGGCCTTGCCGCATGCGTTCGAGGATGACGGCAAGGTGCACTTCCGGCACGGAGAAGGTCACATAGATGGGCGAGAGGGTGTCGATGGTGACCACGGGGGTGGAGGCATTGCTCTGCACCATATTGCCCTTGTCCACGGCGAGCGCGCCCACGCGCCCGCTGATGGGCGCGGTGACCCGGCAATAGGAGAGGTCGAGCTCCGCGCTTTCCACGGCGGCCTTGTCCGATTGTACGGTGGCCTTGAGCGCGGCGGCCTCGGTGGCCGTCTGTTCATAGGATTCGCGGCTCACGTAGCCTCCGCCCACCAGCTTGCCGTAGCGGCCCCGGTCGTCCAGCGCCTTGTTGAGCTGCGCCTGCGACTTGGCCAGCAGGCCGCGCTTCTCGCGCAGCACCGCCTCGAAGGGGCGGGTGTCGATGGTGATGAGCGGATCGCCGGCTTTGACGTCCTGGCCTTCGGTGAAGTGGACTTCGCGGATCTCGCCGGTGACGCGCGGGGTGACGGCTACGGAGGCCGAAGCCTTGACGTTGCCTACCACATGCAGCAGGCGGGGCAGGCTTTGGCGGGCCACGGGGCGCACGTGTACGGGAGCGGCCTGGGCCGCTTTATCCGTATCCTTGCCTCCGGAACAGGCAGGGAGCAGGAGCAGACAGGCGGCGAGCAGGGGAAGACAGAATTTTTGCATGGCATTCCTCGAATGCCGTCAGCCTGCCTCATGCGCCCGCCGCCGTCAAGGGCGGGTCCGGCCGTCCGGCGGCAGGGGAGACGGGCAGAAAAAAAGCCCCGCCGAAGCGGGGCCTGATAGCCGGGAGGCAAGCTGTTACTGAGCAGCCTTGTCCGTCTTGCCGTCCTTCTTGTCAGCGGCGGCGTCCTTCTTGTCTCCGGCAGGCTCGTCAGCCTTGGGCTCTTCATCGGCCGGGGTGTCCAGGGGCTTGAAATTGACCTTCTGCTTGTTCATCTCCACCAGCAGGTCATTGGTCACGTCCAGCTTTTCATCATAGGAAGAAAGGGTCTCCGCGCTGAACAGGACATCGTAGCCCTTGGCCTTGCGGAACTCGTCCATGACGCGCTTGGTGACGTTCTGCAGCTGGGAGAGCACATTCTGCTGCTCTTCGCTCATCTGCTGCTGCGCGCTCATGTACACGGTCTGGAGCTGCTTCTGGAGCTGCTCGTTCTCCGGATCTTTCTCAAGTTTGGTCTGGATGTCGTCCAGCTGCTTCTGGATGCCGGCCTGCATGTCTTCCAGATAGCTGATGCCCGCCTTGCCGGCTTCGCTGTCACGCATGACGCGCACGATATCCACAACGGCGATGCTGGGGCCGGAAGCCTTTTCCTCTCCCTGCTGGCAGGCGGCGCACAGCAGGCTCAGCAGCAGGAGCGGAACCGCCATAAAACGAATACGCATGTAGTTTCTCCTCTCGTAACGAATGATCGTCAACGAAATAATTTTTTTGTAGAGCGGCATGGTACGTTTTTTCGGCGGGCGGCACAAGTTCTTTTTCCCAGGCGCAGGGGCGCAGTCCGTGATTGCGGGTCAGGGCGCAGGCGTGTACACTGCCCGAAAAAAGGATAGCCCATGCACGAACGTTCCCCGCTCCACACCCCGGCCATGCAGCGCCTCGACAGCGTTGCGGATCGTCTTTGCCACGAGGATTCGCTCTCCCGTGTCTGGCACTGTCCGGCCAAGGGCGCGCCCATGCCGTCCCTGACGACGCTCAGGGAGATCATGGATCGCCTGAGCGCCGCGCTCTTTCCCGGCTACTTCGGGGTGGAGCCGCTGCGCGAGAGCCTGCGCTACCACCTTGCGGCCAATCTGGACAGCATCTACCGCCTGCTGAGCGGGCAGATCCTTTGCGGCAAATGTTTTTCCTGCGACGGCACGCAGGGCACCTGCGAGCAGTGCCGGGAGGACAGCCGGGAGCTGGCGCTCTCCTTCATGGACAGGCTGCCCCATATCCGTTCCCTGCTGGCGGGCGACGCCCAGGCCGCCTACGAGGGCGACCCGGCGGCCACCAGCCCCGGCGAGGCCATTTTTTGCTATCCTTCCATGCACACCATGCTGCATCACCGCATAGCGCATGAGCTGTACGCGCTGCGCGTGCCGCTGGTGCCGCGCATCATCTCCGAGATGGCCCATTCCCAGACAGGCATCGATATCCATCCCGGCGCGACCATCGGCGAGGATTTCTTCATCGACCACGGCACCGGCGTGGTCATCGGCGAGACCTGCATCATCGGCCGCAGCTGCCGCCTGTATCAGGGGGTGACGCTGGGGGCGCTCTCCTTCCCCAAGAATGAAGACGGCACCCTGACCAAGGGCATCGCCCGCCACCCCATCCTGGAAGACAATGTGACCGTGTACGCGGGGGCTACCATATTGGGCCGCGTGACCGTGGGGCGCGGGGCCGTCATCGGCGGCAACGTCTGGATCACCGGCGATGTGCCCGCCGGGGCCAAGGTGGCGCAGGAGCGGCCGCGCTAGACCGCGCCCCGGCGCGGGATGACGGAGGAGCCATGCGATACGCCATCGTTCTGCTTTGCTGCCTGTTCATGCTGGCAGGCGGCTGCGGCGCCAAAGTGACGGCACGAGGTCAGATGCAGGGCGGCGTGAGCGTGGGGCAGGGCCTGCGCTAGGGCCTGTCAGCATAAATTTTGCAAATAATTTCAGCAGATAAAACAAGCGATCTCGACACGCTCCGCCTGCCTTTGGGGGCGGGGGCGTCTCGTGTCTCTGACTCTTCCCCGGTAAAAGTGCGCTGGGGAAGGGATGGGGGCCCTTCCCCCCAAAGTAAACAGCAAATAGTGTCAACAGGCCCTAAGGCGGCCCCGCCGGCTGTGCACGTGAACATGGGCGCCGTGGCCGTGACCACAAAAACAGGGCATTGGCGGGACAGCCTTCAGGCGGAGGCGCATCCGTCCGGAACCGCCGCCGGCGCCTCAATCATGCTCCATACGGGGAGGCTAGCGTGAGAACCGTGCTTCAGGGCGGCGTCGTGGTGCGCCCGGACGGCGTATTTGCCGCGGATATTTCCTTTGAGAACGGCCAGATCCTGGAAATGGGGGAACGTCTGCCCGCTGACGGGGCGGAAGCGGTGGATGCGACGGGCTGTTACGTGCTGCCCGGCGCGGTGGACGTGCTGGTGCACTGTCTGCCGGAGCATCTGGAAGCGACCGGCAACGCGGCGGCGCAGGGCGGGACGACCTGCCACGGCTGGCCGGCTCCCGCGGACGGCGCAGGGCCGGACGTGCCCGCGCAGCTGCCGGTAGACGTGGTGCGCCTTGCCCCCCTGCCGGAAGGCGAGGTCGGCGGGGCCTCCCTGCACTGGCTGGATGCGCGGCGTCTGGAGGCCGCCGGAGCGGCCGCCGTGGCCCTGTGTGAGGCGGCCCGCGCCGACGCGTCCGTGCTGCTGCGTCCTGATCTGCCCGGCCTTGGCCGCTTTCTGGAAGCTGAACTGCGGGCGGCGGGGCGGACGGCGGTCAGCAACTGGACGGCCGCCGCGCCGGAATATGTGGAAGAAGAGGCCGCGCGTCTGGCCGTGGCGCTGGCCCGTGCGGCAGCCTGCCGGCTGGCTCTGCTGCCCCTGTCCTGCGGCGGTTCGCTGGAAGCGGTGCGCCTTGCCCGGCAGTGGCGGCAATCCGTATGGGCGGCCACGAGTCCTCAGTATCTCCTGCTGGACGAAACAGCGTATGAGGAAGGCGCTGCGGAAGGACTGAAATACGCCATGCGGCCCCCGTTGCGTGCGGCGGGACAGGCCTCCCGCCTCTGGGAGGCGCTGGCCGGGGGCCTGCTGGATGCCGTGACCTCCGATCATCACGACACGACGTTTGCCGCCAAATGGGAGGCCGGCGCGGCCGATGCCTTCGCCTGTCCGGCCGGTATCCCGGGGGTGGAGACGCGCGTGCCGCTGCTCTTTTCGGAAGGCGTGCTCAAGGGGCGGCTGACCTTGCCCCGCTTCGTGCAGTGCCTGTGCAGCAATCCCGCGCAACTGCTGGGCCTCGGACAACGCAAGGGCGATCTGCGGCCCGGGTTCGATGCGGACATCTGCCTGCTGGACCCGGCGGAGGAGCGTCTGCTCACGGCCCGCCGCCTGCATCAGGGAGACTACACCCCCTTCGAAGGGTTGAGCGTGCGCGGCTGGCCGCGCGCGGTTTGGCTGCGTGGGGAGAGGCTGCCCGTCGACGGCCGGGAAGGGGGACCGGCGCACACATTACACGGAATGTGGCTTACCGGGGGCGCTGACTGACCATATTTGACTTGGCAGACGGGACAAGGGCGCGTATAACGCGCCTCACCGGAGGCAAACGCCCGAAATGGCGGCGCTGCGCACGCCGCACAGGCATAACGCGTGGCTTCCGGGGCGGCAGGGCCGCGCTGCGGTCCCGCTCTGCCGGTCAGGAACAGTTTTTTGCGCACAAGGGTTTCAGGTTCATGGATCAGAACATCATCAGCGAGGTGGTCAGCACCACCATCAAGATCTACGCCATGATGACGCCGCCTGCCGTGCTCAGCGCCTTCATCAGCGGCACCAAGGACTACGACAAACGCCGCAAGACGGCCACGGCCATCAAGACTTCTTCGGCAGCCTTCATCATCGGGCTGGTCCTCTATCTTTTCGGGGCGCATATCTTCGCGCTCTTCGGCTTTACGCTGGATGCCTTCCGCATCGGGTCGGGCGTGCTGCTCTTCCTGACGGCCGTCTCCCTCATGGGGGAAGAGAAAGACAAGGACCACACGCAGAAGGAAGGGGACATCAGCGTCGTGCCGCTGGCCATCCCGCTCTGCATGGGGCCTGCCTCCATCGGCGCCATCATGGTCATTGGTGCTTCGGCCAGCACGCTGCGCGAGATCCTGGTGGGCGTGATCTCCCTCCTTTTTGCCGCATTGGGCATCTTCCTCATGCTGCTCATGTCCCACAGCGTGGAGCGCGTCCTGCACAAGACCGGCATCGCCGTGCTGGCCAAGCTGACAGGTCTTTTGCTGGCGGCCATTGCCGCGCAGGTGATCTTTACAGGGATGAAGGCCTTCCTGAACTAGAGCTTGTTGGCTCAAATTGACAAATAATTTCAGCAGCTAAGACAGGTAAACCGTATACGCTCCTCTTGCCACTGAGGCGGGGTTGCCTCGTCCCTGATCCTTCCCTTGGTAAAAGCGCGCTGGGGAAGGGATGGGGGGCTTGGAGGGGGAGGGGAACCCCTCTTGCGCCGGCGGCGACCGAAAGGCGGCCGCAGGCCGTGCCCGTTAGGCGACGCAGGAGCCTTACGGGCATCGACAGCAGAGCGAGGGGTTCCCCTTCCCCCCAACAAACAGCAAATAGTGTTAACAGGCCCTTGCGGTCAGGGCCCGGCGGACGGCGCGACTGCGGACGGACCCACGAAAAACAGCGCGGATGGCCCGGCGAGTTCTCCAGGGCGCATCCGGCAAGGAGCATGAGGCCCATGATGGAGCGTCTTTTTCGACTTTCGGCCCACGGTACCAGCGTCCGGCAGGAATGTCTGGCCGGTCTGACCAGCTTCATGGCCATGTGCTACCTGATCTTCGTGGTGCCCGGCATGCTGGCGGATGCGGGCATGCCGCGGGAGTCGGCCGTGGCCTCCACCATCTGGGTGACCATCCTCATCACCCTTATCATGGGGCTCTGGGCGCGTTTTCCCGTGGGGGTCGCGCCGGGGCTCGGCATCACCGCCTTTTTTGCCTACTATGTGTGCGGGCCCGCCGGCTATACCTGGCAGACGGGGCTCGGCGCGGTCTTCATTTCCGGCATCGTCTTCCTGCTGCTGACCGTGACCAGAGTCCGGCAGATGATCATCGACGCCGTCCCGGAGGATCTCAAGAGTGCCATTGTGGTGGGGGTGGGGGCCTATATTGCCTTCATCGGCATGCAAAACTGTGGGCTGGTGGTGGCGAATGCCTCCACCTTCGTGGCGCTGGGCCATCTGAACCGGCCGCCGACCCTGCTGGCTGTGGGCGGGCTTTTGCTCATCGGGACGCTTCTGAGCCGCAATGTGCCGGGCGCCATGCTTATCGGCATCCTGGCCGTGACGTTTGCCGGGCTGGCGCTCGGCGTGAGCCGGCTGCCGGAAGGCGACCTGATATCCTTCAGCGTGCCGCTGCCCACGGAGACCTTCGGGCAGATGGATCTCGTGGGCGCATTGGATCATGGGCTGTTCTCCATCATCTTCACCCTGACCATGGTGGATCTGTTCGACAACATGGGCGTGCTCATCGGGCTGGCCCGCAAGGCGGGCTTCGTGCGTGAGGACGGCCATATCGACAATCTGGACCGCGCGCTCGTCACCGATTCCATCGGCACCATGACCAGCGCCGTGCTGGGGGCCACCACGGCCACCAGCTATCTGGAATGCGCCGCGGGCGTGGCCCAGGGCGGGCGTACAGGGCTGACGGCCGTGGTCATCGCGGCCTTGTTCGGTCTGGCGCTTTTCCTTACGCCGTTGGTGGCCGTAGTGCCGGGTTATGCCACGGCGCCGGTGCTCATCATCGTGGGGGCCCTCATGATGCAGGATGTGGTGCATATCCGCTTCCAGGATTTTTCGGTGGCGCTGCCCGCCTTCCTGACCATCATCCTCATGCCGCTCACCTTCAACGTCGCCACGGGCTTCGGCTTCGGCTTCATCAGTTTTGTGGCCTTGCGCCTTCTGTGCGGCCGCGGACGGGAGGTCAGCCCCATCATGTATATCGTGGCCGCCTGCTTTGCCGCCAACTTCATCTTGCGGAGCCTGTGATATGGAAGCCGATCTCATCCTGAAGGGAGGAACGCTGATCTGCATGGATCCCCAGCGTTCCGTGCGCCAGGCCGATCTGGTCATCAGCGGCGGACGCATCGCCGCCATCGAGAGCGCGACGCGGCAGAAGGCCCGCCGCGTCCTGGACGTCAAGGGGGCCGTGGTCCTGCCCGGCTTCGTCCAGTGCCGGACTCGGCTGAGCATGACCTTTTTCCGCTATCCTGAAGAGCCGGCCGCGTCGGACAGGCTGCAACGGCTGGCCACGCTGGAGGCGGGGCATGATCGGGCATCGGCCTTTTCCGCCGCGGCGCTGGGCGTGGCCGAACTGCTGCGCAGCGGCACCACCGCCGTGCTGGACATGGGCGACGGCACGCAGGCGGAGATGCTCTTCCAGGCGGCCGACGCCATGGGCCTGCGCGGGGCTTTCGGCAAGACCCTGGCCGACAGGGGCGAAGGGCTGCCCAAGCCGCTGTACGGTCCGGTGGAGACGCAGCTCAAGGACATGGAATCTTTGTGCCGGCGCTGGCACAACGCCGACGGCGGACGGCTGCGCTGCGCGGTGAGCCTGCGGGGACTGCCCTGGAGCAGCAAGGTCCTGCTCGCCAAGGCCTCCCAGACTGCCCGCGGACAGGGGCTGCTGCTGACTGCCGGCGTGGCCCCGGACAGCGAGGCCGAGCGGGAGCTCCGCGAGCGCTACGGCGCAGACCCTTTGCGCTATCTGCTGGACAGCGGTTTTGTGGGGCCGGATACGGTGCTCGGCCAGTGCGACGTCTGCCGCGCCGAGGACCTGCCCCTGCTGGTGCGCAGCGGCGGCAGCATCTGTCACTGCCCGGGCAGGCCCGTCATCTGCGGAGAAGGGCGCGTCTCCCTGCCGGAGATGCTCTCCGCCGGGGTCAATGTGGCGCTGGGCTGCAACGATCCTCTGTGGAATCCTGCGCTGGATATCTTCACCCTCATGCGGCGGGCCATTGAGCTGCAGGAGACGCGTGAAGGCGGCCCGGCCACGCTCTCGCCGCGTGCCGTGCTGGAGATGGCCACGCTGGGCGGGGCGCGGGCGCTGGGCATGGCCAGCGAGATCGGTTCGCTCATGCCGGGACGCAAGGCGGACATCACCGTGCTGCGGCTGGACGATGCGGCGACGGATGCGCGCGAGGATTTGGTGGCGCGTGTGGTGCGCACAGCCACGGCGGAACAGGTGAGCCATACCCTCGTGGGCGGCCGGGTGCTGCTGGACGAGGGGCGGCTGGCCGATGTGGACTGGGAAGGCCTGCTGGTGGAAGCCGTCCGTGAGGCCGCGGCCCTGCGGCGGCGCGTGGGCGAGGGGAAGGTGGACGCATGAGCGCGCCGCGCGAGATGCTGGGCAGCCGTCTGGGCTTCCTGCTGCTGTCGGCGGGCTGCGCCATCGGCCTGGGCAATGTCTGGCGCTTCCCCTATATCGCGGGAGCCTACGGCGGCGCGGCGCTGGTGGCCATCTATCTGCTCTGCCTGCTGGCCGTGGCGCCCATCCTGGTCATGGAGCTGGCCGTGGGCCGGGCGGCGCGCTGCAACATGGGCCTGGCCCTGAGGGTGCTCGAGCCGAAGGGCACGCGCTGGCACAGCTGCGGCTGGTTCGCGCTGGTGGGCAGCTATCTGCTCATGATGTTCTATACCACCGTCACGGGCTGGCTGCTGGCTTATTGCTGGTATATGGCCTCCGGCAAGCTGACGGGGCTCGATCCGGCGGGCGTCGGGGCCTTTTTCGGGCAGATGCTGGCCACGCCTTCGGTACACGTGCTGAGCATGAGCCTGGTGGTCTGTCTAGGCTGTTTGGTCTGCGCCCTTGGCGTGCGCCGGGGCGTGGAGCGGGTGGTCAAGCTCATGATGCTGGGCCTGCTGTGCATCCTCGTGCTGCTGGTGCTGCGGGCCGTGACCTTGCCGGGAGCGGGGGAGGGCATCACCTTCTATCTGGCGCCCGACGTGGCGCGCCTGCGGGAGGCCGGGCTGTTCACCGCCATCAATGAAGCCATAAAGCAGGCCTTTTTCACCATTTCGGTGGGCATCGGCTCCATGACCATCTTCGGCAGCTATCAGTCGAAAGACCGCTCGCTCACCGGCGAGGCGGCCCTCATCGTGGGGCTGGACACCTTCGTGGCCCTCATGGCCGGGCTGATCATCTTCCCGGCCTGCTTCGCCTTCGGCGTCGCTCCCGACGCCGGGCCGGGCCTCGTCTTCGTGACCCTGCCCAATATCTTCAACAGCATGCAGGGCGGGCAGATCTGGGGGACGCTCTTCTTCGTCTTCATGGGCTTTGCGGCCCTCTCCACGGTCATCGCCGTGTTCGAGAACATCATCTCCTACAGCGTGGACGTCTGGGGCATGCCCCGCAGCCGGGCCACTCTGCTGCACCTTGTGGGCCTCTGGATCTGCTCCCTGCCCTGCGGGCTGGGCTTCAACGTGCTGGTCGACTTCCAGCCGCTGGGGCCGGGCACCAGCGTGCTGGATCTGGAGGACTTCCTCATCAGCAATAACCTGCTCTTCGCGGGGACGCTGCTCTTCCTCTTCTTCTGCACCAGACGGAGCGGCTGGGGCTGGGAGAACTTCCTTGCCGAGACCAACGTCGGGCAGGGGGTGCGCTTCCCTTCCTGGCTGCGCGGCTACCTGACCTATGTGCTGCCCCTCCTGATCCTGTTCATCTTCCTCATGGGCTACGCGGAGCGCCTGGGCCTGCTGGCGCTCTGAGCGCGCGGCGTCCGCCGCACCGCGAGCGCCGGACGCACCGGCATTGCGTCACGGGCCGGACTGGGCTATGGTAGGCGGCTGCGCGCGGGCCGGTGGGCTTGCACGCGGGACTTCATCCGCAAGAGGATCAGCTCATGTCTGAACATGCGCAACGCGAAATGTTGGGCAGCCGCCTCGGCTTTCTGCTGCTGTCGGCAGGCTGCGCCATCGGCCTCGGCAACGTCTGGCGTTTCCCCTACATCACGGGAGCATACGGCGGCGCCATCTTTGTGGGGATCTATCTGCTCTGTCTCGTGGCGGTGATGCCGACCATGATCATGGAGTTCGCCGTGGGCCGTGCGGCCCGCCGCAACATGGGGCTGGCCTTCCGTCTGCTGGAGCCTCAGGGCAGCCAGTGGCATCACTTCGGCTGGTTCGCGCTGGTAGGCAGCTACCTGCTCATGATGTTCTATACGACCGTGACGGGCTGGATGCTGGCGTACTGCTGGTACATGGCCTCCGGCGAGTTGAGCGGCCTTTCCCCCGAAGCCGTGGGGGCGTTTTTTGGCGCGACCCTCGGCAAGCCCGACGTGCAGGTCATCGGCATGACGCTGGTGGTGCTCATCGGCTGCGGCGTCTGCGCCCTGGGGGTGCAGAAGGGCGTGGAGCGGGTGGTCAAACTCATGATGCTGGGCCTGCTGCTCATCCTGGTGGCGCTGGTGCTGCGTTCCGTCACCCTGCCGGGCGCCGGAGGGGGCATCGCCTTCTATCTGGCTCCCGACGCGTCCAAGATCGAGCAGACAGGGCTGTTCGCCGTCATCAATGCGGCCATGAACCAGGCTTTCTTCACCCTGTCGGTGGGCATCGGGGCCATGTGCATCTTCGGCAGCTATCAGCCGAAGGACCGTTCCCTCACCGGCGAGGCCGTGTGGATCGTGGGGCTGGATACCTTCGTGGCCCTCATGGCCGGGCTGATCATCTTCCCGGCCTGCTTCGCTTTCGGCGTCAAGCCCGATGCGGGGCCGGGCCTCGTCTTCGTGACCCTGCCCAACATCTTCAACAGCATGGAGGGCGGACGCATCTGGGGGGCGCTCTTCTTCGTCTTCATGAGCTTTGCGGCCCTCTCCACGGTCATCGCCGTGTTCGAGAACATCATCTCCTACACGGCCGACGTCTGGGGCATCCCGCGGCGGCGGGGCACGGTGCTGCACATGATCGGCCTTTGGGTGCTTTCCCTGCCCTGCGCGCTGGGCTTCAACCTGCTGGCCGACTTCCAGCCGCTGGGGCCGGGGAGCTCCGTGCTCGATCTGGAGGACTTCCTCATCAGCAACAACATCCTGCCGCTGGGCGGACTGATCTTCCTGCTGTTCTGCACCATGCGCAGGGCATGGGGCTGGGACAACTTCATCGAAGAGGTGGACATGGGCGAGGGCCTGAAGTTCCCGCGCTGGCTGCGCGGTTACCTGACCTACGTGCTGCCCATCCTCATTTTCTTCGTACTGACGATGGGCTATGTGGACAAGTTCTGGAAGTAGGCTCCGGAGCCTGTCCTTTCCCGTGAACCCGTGAACATCCCGCCCGCGGCAGGGCGGAAAGGTGTAGTATGAGCGAGATACTGGGCGGCGGCCGCCGTCGCAAGAAATCCCTGGTGCGCGAGTATGCCGAAGCGCTGGTGCTGGCGCTCCTGCTGGCGCTGGTGATCCGCACCTTTGTGGTGCAGTCCTTCAAGATCCCTTCGGAATCCATGATGAACACCCTGCTGGTGGGGGACTATCTGCTGGGGGACAAGTTCACCTACGGCCTCAAGATCCCCTTCACGGACATCTCCATCTATGACGGGCGCGACCCGCAGCGGGGGGACATCGTCATCTTCGCCTATCCCAAGGACCCCTCCATCGACTTCATCAAGCGTATCGTGGGCGTCCCCGGCGATGTCATCGAGGTACGCAACAAGCAGCTCTACCGTAATAACGAACCGGTGCGGGAAGGCTTCATCCGCTTCACCGACCCGGACAACATCATGGGCGTGCGGGACAACTACGGCCCCGTGACCGTACCGGAAGGCCACTACTTCATGATGGGCGACAATCGCGACAATTCGCAGGACTCGCGTTTCTGGGGCTTCGTCGCGCGGGACGCCATCCGCGCGCGGGCCTGGCGCATCTACTGGTCGTGGGATTCGGAGGCGCCCAGCCTTTTGCAGTCCGTCCGTTTCGACCGGCTGGGCAAGGCCATCGAATAAGAAAAGCATACGCAAGGGGCATGGCGCGGGCCATGCCCTTTTTGCGCAACAGGGGCAGGACGTTATGGTCATTCGCTTGAACAGCGCCGGCTGGGAAGGGGTGGACGCCTACCGCGTGGATGTGGAGGTGGAGCTGGTCCGGCAGGGGCTGCCCGCCTTTTCTCTGGTCGGCCTTGCCGAGGCGGCGGTGCGCGAGGCCCGCGACAGGGTGTTCGCCGCCCTGCGGGCCGGGGATTTCCGCCTGCCTCCGGCGCGCATCACCGTCAATCTGGCTCCGGCCGGACGCCGCAAGAGCAGCACGGCCTACGATCTGCCGCTGGCGCTGGGCCTGCTCATGGCCTCCGGCCAGCTGCCGCCGGACTGTCTGGCGGACGCCTACGTCGCCGGAGAGCTTTCTCTTTCGGGAGCGGTGCGGCCGGTGTCCGGCGTGCTGCCGCTGGCCATCCTCGCCCGTCGTACGGGCGCGCGCCGCTGCATCGTGCCTCCGGCCAACGGACAGGAGGCGGCCGTGGTGCAGGGGATGACCGTGTACGCGCCGCGAACCCTGGCCGAATGCGTGGCCTTCCTGCAGGGGGAGGCGCGGCTGGAGCCCCTGACGCCCGCCGCGGACGCCCCGGCGAAGCCCGGCGACCCGGCGGCCGGGGATTATGCCGAGGTCAAGGGACAGCTGGCGGCCAAGCGGGCGCTGGAAGTGGCGGCGGCCGGCGGGCATAACCTGCTCATGATCGGCCCGCCCGGCAGCGGCAAGACCATGCTGGCCCAGCGTCTGCCCACCATCCTGCCGCCCTTGTCCTTTGAGGAGGCGCTGGAAGTGACCACCATCTACAGCGTGGCCGGGCGCTTGCGTGACGGCGGGGGGCTGGTGCGCTCGCGTCCGTTCCGCTCGCCGCATCATACGGTCTCGGAGGTGGCGTTGGTAGGCGGCGGTGCGCATCCCCGGCCCGGCGAGGTCTCGCTGGCCCATCGGGGGGTGCTCTTTCTGGATGAACTGCCGGAATACGGCAAGGCGGCGCTGGAAGCCCTGCGGCAGCCGCTGGAGGATGGCGTGGTGAGCATCGCCCGCGCCAGTCAGAGCGTGACCTTCCCTGCCGACTGCATGCTGGTGGCGGCCATGAATCCCTGCCCCTGCGGCTATCACGGCGACTCGCAACACGCCTGCACCTGCCGTCCCGAACAGCGGGCACGCTACCGGGCCCGGCTTTCCGGTCCGCTGCTGGACCGCATCGACGTGCATGTGGAAGTCCCCGCCGTGCCCTACGAGGATCTGCGTAACCAGCAGCCGGGCGAAAGCTCGGCCGACATGGCGCAGCGCGTGGCGGCGGCGCGGGAGCGACAGCAGGCCCGTTTTGCCGGAACGGCCGTGCGCTGCAATGCCGGACTTTCCGGATCGCTGCTGGAGCGGCATTGCACGCCGGATGCCGAAGGGGAGGCCCTGCTGCGGACGGCGGTGCGCAGCCTCGGCCTGTCGGCGCGCGCCTATACGCGCATCCTGCGCCTGGCGCGGACCATCGCCGATCTGGAGGACTGCGCCGGTCTGCGCGGGGAACATCTGGCGGAAGCCATTTCCTTGCGGGTGCTGGATCGTCCGGCGGAGTAGGCTGCCGGCGCTATGTGTTGCGTTTTTGGGGGGAAGGGGAACCCCTCGCTCTGCTGTCGATGCCCGTAAGGCTCCTGCGTCGCCTAACGGGCACGGCCCTGCGGGCCGCCATTCGGTCGCCGCCGGCGCGGGAGGGCCCAGCCTTTTCGCAGCGAAGCGAGAAAAGGCGTTTCCGTCATCCTTCCCCCCAAGCCCCCCATCGCTTCCCCAGCGCGCTTTTGCCAGCGGCAAGGCCGGAGTACAAGGCAAGCGCTCACGCGAAACAGGCGGAGATGGGTGGTCGAATTTCATTATGCATTGAAAATGCACATAAAATGACTGTGCGCAGTCCCTATGGGGAGAAAGATTTTTTTGTTTGCTGTGATTTGACCCCTCGACCTGCGGGCGCAAGTTTGGCATGCTTACGCCCGTCCTTCTCCTCCTCCGTGTTGCCGTGGCGGCGACAGGGGGTGGGGGTGCACCTTTGCCGCGAGCGCATATCCCTTCCATGCAGCAGCCCGTCATTGCCGAAACCAGCCGTGTCCGTCTTGCCTTTGTCCGTCCCGAAGCCGGCGAATTGTACGCCGGGGCCCTGCAACCGGCCACTCGCCTTTCCGCCGGTTTTGACCTGCGCGCCTGTCTGGATGCGCCGGAGATCCGCATAGCGCCCGGAGAGCGCGTCTGCGTCCCCACGGGGATCAGCGTGCAGCCTGTGGCCGCGGGTCTGGCGGGCTTCCTGTATTCCCGCAGCGGTCTGGGAGCGCGCGAGGGGCTGACGGTGGCGCAGGGCGTCGGTCTCATCGACCCTGACTATACGGGGGAGATCCTGGTCATGCTGCTCAATACCTCCGGTGAGGAGCGGGTGCTGCGCCACGGCGAGCGCATGGCCCAGCTTGTTTTCCAGCCTTTCGTCCGCCCCGACTGGGAAGTGGTGGAGCGTCTTGAAGCCACCGAACGCGGCAGCGGCGGTTTTGGGCACACCGGACGATAGCGGCAAAAAGCGCGTCATGTGCGCGCCGTGCCGCGAGAAGAGTTTTTTCAGTGGCGTGTTCCGCCACGGGATGCTGCCGCTCAAGAGCGGAGCCCGTGCTGCCGGGACCGCCGGAACAGTTTAGCGCCGCCTGGCGGCCTCATGAGGAAAAGTGTCATGTCGGAAGCGTATGATGCCGTTGTTGCCCGTGAAGAAAATCTGCTTTGCCGTTCCTACAGCCGCTACCCGCTGGCCATCGTGCGCGGGAAAGGTTCGCGCCTGTGGGATGTGGACGGCAAGGAATATGTGGACCTGCTGGCCGGTATCGCCGTGGTGGGGCTGGGGCATTGCAATGATGAGATCTGCGACGCGCTGGCGGCCCAGAGCCGCAAGCTCTGGCATGTGAGCAACCTTTTCTATCAGGAAGAGCAGCTCGACCTCGCGGAGAAGCTGCTTGCCACCACCCATCATGAAAAGGCCTTTTTCTGCAACTCCGGCGCGGAAGCCAACGAGGCGCTCATCAAGCTTGCCCGTCGCTACATGCGCAGCATCAAGAAGCGTGACGCTTACGAGATCATCACGCTCGGCAACTGCTTCCACGGGCGTACGCTCGGCGCGCTGGCCGCTACCGGCCGTGAAAGCCTGAGCGACGGTTTCACGCCGCTGCCCGAAGGCTTCAGCCAGGTGCCGGCCGGGGATCTGGCGGCGCTGGAGGCGGCCATCAGCGACAAGACCGCTGCCGTGCTGCTGGAATGCGTGCAGGGTGAAGGCGGCGTGCTGCCCCTGCCCGCGGACTACCTCAAGGGCGTGGAAGCCCTGTGCCGCAAGAAGGACATCCTGCTGCTTTGCGATGAAGTGCAGGCGGGCATGGGCCGTACCGGCAAGTTCTGGGCCTTCCAGAACTACGACATCCGGCCGGACGCCATCAGCGTGGCCAAGTCGCTGGCCAACGGTCTGCCCATGGGCGCCATGCTGGCCACCAGCGAAGCGGCCAGGGGCTTTGTGGCCGGGAGCCATGCCACGACTTTCGGCGGCGGCGCGCTGGTCTCCGCCGTGGCGGCCAAGACCATCGAGATCATGCAGCGGGACGGCCTCGTGGAGCGGGCGGGACGCCTTGGCGCGGAAGTGCGGGCGGCTGCCGAAGCCCTCATGCAGCGCGTGCCCGGCAAGATCCGGGAAGTGCGCGGTCTGGGCCTGATGATCGGCATCGAGCTTTGCGCGGACGGGACCGAGGTCTGGAAGGAACTCATCCGCCGCGGCTTCATCTGCAACCTGAGCCACGGCGTCACCCTGCGCCTGCTGCCGCCGCTCACGGTGGAGAAGAGCGATCTGGAAGCCTTCCTCGCCACGCTGGAAGATATTCTGCAGGGCCGCTAGACCTTTTCAGTTTACAGCCGCCCGGCTGTGTGCTAAACGACGGCATCACTCATAACGGCAACCTTGCTTCGGCAAGGTTGCCGCTTCCTTTGCCAAGGAGAAAAGCATGGATGTTTTTGATCAGGCCACGGAACTGGAACGACTGGACAGGGAATCCGCCCTGCTGCGCGCCCGCTCCCAGATGGACCGTGGCGGCCCGGAATGGATAGACGGTGTCCCCTGCTGCCGGGAATGCGGTGAACCCATCCCGGCCAAGCGCCTTGAGGCCCTGCCCGGCGTGGGGCTGTGCCTGAGCTGTCAGGAAGAGCGGGAATCCAGCCATTAGGGCGTGTTGACATTATCCACTGCTTATGTGGAGGGAAGTGGGACCCTCCCGCGTGCGTGAGGTCCCCTTCCCCTCAAATCCTCATCCTTTCCTCAGTACGCCGTACCCGGCGCCGATACAGGGGGGAGGAGGCCACTGCCCACTCAACAGCGATTGGGGAGATAAACGGGATCGCCTGAGGGCGTCGGCAACGGCACGGCATCCGGTCTGAACTGAGCGGGGAACCGCGGTCTCCGCGAAACGAGACGCCGTAGGTTGGAACGGCAAAGCGCTCTTGATCACAGAAAACAGCAAGAAGAGGAGGGCTGCCCTGGCGGCCCTTCTTTTTTATGGCTGCCGCAGAGAAGAACGTTTTGCCATTAGAAAAGGCGTAACGCGAAGCGACGGCACAGCACCGTCCATGCCGAGGAGAGCGGAAAAAGCGCTCTCTTTCCTTGGAACGGCAGGCCGCATGCCTTGGGCCCCAAAGCGTTTCAAGCGGAAATGCTCAAGACGCCCAGAGCGAGGAACAAAAAACATCCGTCCAGAGAGGGGCGATCGTGACGGACACGCAAAAGCGGCGGAGAGGTCATCTCTCCGCCGCTTTTTTTATCCTGCCGCCGTCCCCGCCCGTAAGGAGCGGCAAAGCGACGGGATAGGGTGCCGCCTGTATGAGGAGCGTCGCAGGGCAGGCCCTTACGGCTACCGGACGCCACAGGCTCTGCGCTTGAGAGCGCTTTGCCGTCTTGCCAAGACAAAACGCTTTAGCACTGCGCTAGAACTGCCACTTCTTGCCGTCGTAGCGGATAAGTTCGTTGAGGTTGCGGGTACGGATGCGTTCGCACTGATTGGTGGAAAGGGCTTCCTTGCGGGTGGCGGCGCGGCATTCGTACTCATATTCGCTGTAACGGATGAAGCCGACATACTGGCCCTTGCTGCCGGGGCGCATGTCCGTGGAAACGTTGCTCTGGTCCACTTCGATGTAGTTGGCAACATATTCCTTGCCGACCTTGCGCACGGAGCGGCTGGCCTTGGAGGGCATGACCGTGCGAGCGGCGCGGCCCACCAGCTGCTCGCCGGTCACCTGGAGATCGGCGCGGATGCGCGCTTCACCCTTGAGATTGGAAGAAGCTTTCTTCTCAGGCTTGGCAGCGGGCTCCGGCTTGTCAGCCGCTGCGGGCTCGGCCTGGGGCGCTTCGCCGTTCTGATCCACTTCCATCACGGGATCGGCGGAACCGCTGTCGCCACCGAACAGGCCGCAACCGCTCAGGGCAAGGCAGAGAACAAGGGCAAGGGGGGGCAGAATGCTTTTCATGGGTACTCCTGAATGGGAGGACCCGGCGAAACTCGCCGGGTCCTCTGATTTACTGATGGGCTACGCGATCCGCTTTATTCGAACGAAAGTTCGGTGCGGCGGTTCATGTAGCGACCTTCTTCGGTCTTGTTGTCGTACTTGTAGGACTTGCCCTTGCCGATGGCGGTCATGCGGCTGGCGGGGATGCCCTGCTTGGCCAGATAGCTCTTCACGGAGTTGGCGCGGTTCTGGGAGAGCTTGGCGTTGTAGGCATCGGTGCCCTTGTAGTCGGTCCAGCCGGTCAGCACGACGCGCTTGTTGGGCGAGGACTTGATGAGCTCGGCGGCTTCATTGAGGATGCCCATGGCCTTGCTGTCGAGGGCGTAGGAGTCAAAGGCGAAGTTCACGCCACGCAGGACGATGACGGTTTCTTCCTGGCAGAAGACGGCCAGCACGAAGCGTTCCACAGCGGCGTCGCTGGTCACGAGGTCTTCGCCGCGCACCACCACGGTGGAGGGGTTCAGAGCGGCAAGGGCCTTGATGGTGGCTTCACCGTTGGGCGTATCAGCGAAGGAGATGATGTGCAGGGTCACGCCGCGCTGGCTGGCATACAGCTGGCGGGCGATTTCCACGAAGTCCACGCCGCGGTTGTTGTCGCCGTCGGTCACGAGGATGATGGCGCCGGGCTTCTTCATGGCGTTGAAGGCGGGGGTGTAGACCTGCAGGCCGTCACCCATGCTGGTCATACGACCGAAGATGGTGAAGTCGGACTTCAGCTGGTTGATGCCGGCATCCATAGCGGAGCGGTTCCAGGGGCCCTGTTCGATGATGGCGCCGTTGGGGCTGATGGTGTGGAGGCCACCGTAGTAATCCAGCGCCGGGATGGCGGCGTTCACGCGCTTGAGGGCGGTTTTGGCCGCTTCCATCTTGGGCTGCTTGAGATCCTTGTTGTTCATCATCATGGAACCGGAGTAGTCCACGACAAAGTCAAAGCTTTCGATCTTCTTGTTGCACACAGGGGCCGCCGCGGCGGCAACGGCATAGCTGAGCACAAGGGCCGCAGCCAGCACCAACAGACGAATGGACTTCATAAAGCCTCCCATAGGTTTTCTCCTGAACTCAGGAAATTTTGCCCGCCATACCGCCCTCCCGCACACCGTTAGGGGAATGGCTTTCTTTGCTATACACTTTCTAGAAAGGATTCGCAAGCGAATATCGATTGATGTTGAACGCCGGAGAGGGCATCTGGACAAGTCCCTCCGGGCTGGATACTACTGGACGCATAACAGAGGGTACAGCAATGGGCGCATTGTCATTCACCAAGTGGAGTCCCAGCGGCAACACCACGCTGCTTTTCCCGGCGGACGCCGTTCCCGGCGCGCAGCAGGCGGCCACGGCCGCGCAGGCCCTGACGCCCCATCTGCTGGGCGGGGAGCAGGCCGGTTTCTGCCGGCTGCGGGAGCGTCGGCTGCGCATGGCCGGAGGGGAGTTCTGCATCAACGCCACGCGAGCCTTCGGGGCGTTGCTGGCGCTGGAGGAGGCGCGGGCCGCCCGGCAGGAGGGCGTTCGTCATGACGCGCCGCAGGAATACGCCTTTTCCGTGCAGGTCTCCGGCTGGCAGGGGCCGGTCGGGGTCCGGGTGCGGGGCGGTCTGCCGGAGTGGCATGTGGCGGCGGATCTGGAGCTGCCCGCCTGCCCGGTGCAGCAGCCTGCGCCCGGCGTGACGCTCGTGCGCCTGCCCGGCATCGCCCACCTTTTGCTCGATGAGCGCCATGTCTTCCCGGAAGACTTCCTGGCGGCGTCGGCGCTTTTGCGGCGCGAGTACGAGCTTGCGGCGCTGCCCGCTTCGGGCGTCGTCTGGTGGCGTCAGGTGCAGCACCAGCTGGAGATGTTTCCGGTGGTGCATGTGCGGGACGCGGGCACCACGTGCCTGGAGAACGCCTGCGGTTCCGGGGCGCTGGCCCTGGGGCTGCGGCTGTGTCCGGCAGGGGCGCGGCGGGTCTTCACCATCCTCCAGCCGGGCGGCGAGCCGCTGACGGTGACGGTGGACAGGCAGGACGGCGCCATGCAGGCGACGGTGGAGGGGCCGGTGCGGCTGGTGGCCGAGGGCAGGCTCTGGCTGCCGGAGGGCACGGCGGGCGGCGTTTAGCCGCCTTCCACCAGACGGCGCAGATGCGGGCCGAGGCCGGAAAGGTCTCGGTGCAGTCCGTGTTCGTGCAGGGATTCGAAGCGCTCCACATCCGGGAAGTAGGCCAGGAGGTCACCGACCTCCATGTCAAAATACCAGGCGTGCAGGGAGAGCCTGTGCTCGGCGACCCGCCGTTGTATCCAGGGGTAGGAGAGCAGGTTCTCCACGGAGAGCAGCACGGAAGCCTCTTCGCAGTTCCTGCGGTTGGCGGCGGGGTCTTCTCCTGCGGCCTCGTTCATCCTGTCCAGCGCGGGGCGGGCGATGGAGACCCAGTGGGCCACGTGGCTGTCGGGCGGAGTGGTCTCGGGGTGCATGAGCGCGTGGATGCCGCCGCAACAGGAGTGCCCCAGCACGATGACGTGCTCCACCTTGAGGTGGCGTACGCCGTATTCCAGCACGGCGAGCACCGCGTCGCCGCGCCCGGCCTCAGCGGCATGCGGCACCAGATTGGCCACGTTGCGCACCACGAAGATGTCGCCGGGATCGCAGCCCATGAGCAGGGCCGGGTCCGCCCGTGAGTCGCTGCAGGCGATGACCAGCGCCTTGGGGTGCTGGCCATCGCGCAGGGCAGCGTAGTAATCTACCTCAGCATCATAATAATAGCGGCGGAAGTTCTTGAATCCGTCGATGAACTTGTGGAAGTCCTGCATGATGCGCGGCTATCGCTTGAGGCGGTCGATGAGTTCCTTGAGGGAGGCGGCCATGCCCACCAGCGCCCGGACCTGTTCGCCCGCCGTTTGCATGGCGGCAAAGTTCTTGTCCGCGATGTCGCGGACCTGACGCATGCCGTCGGAGACCGTGACCACGATGCCGTGCTGCTGCTGGGCCGCTGCCGATATCTGGGAGGCGTTGCCTTCGTTGTGGCCGGCGGCCTCCACGATCTCCTGCAGGGCGGTGCCTGAACGGCGCGCGAGGTCGTCCGCTTCTTCCACGGCCGAGCGGGCGTCCTGCATGAAGCTCACGCAGGAGTGGATGGCGGACTGGATCTCGCCGATCTTGCCGCCCACCGAGGACGTGGCGACGACGGTCTTTTCCGCCAGCTTGCGCACTTCATCCGCCACCACGGCAAAGCCCCGTCCGGCCTCGCCGGCGCGGGCCGCCTCGATGGCCGCATTGAGCGCAAGCAGGTTGGTCTGGTCGGCGATGTCCACGATGACGCTCATGATGTCGCCGATGCTGCCGGCGGTCTCGTCCAGCTGGCGGAGGTCCTTGTGCTGCTTCTCGGCCATGACCAGCAGGCGGTTCATGGATTCCTCGCAGCCGCGCACCACATCCATGCCTCTGGTGGCGCTCTGGCGCGATTTGCCGGCATCCTCGGCGGTCAGAGCGGCATTCTGGACGATGTTGCCGGCCGCGGCGGCCAGCTGTTCCACATTGTCCATATTGCATTTCATCTGACGGTTCTGATCCACGCTGCCGGTATTGACGGCCTCGACCTGTTCGGCCAGGCTCTGCGTGCTCCTGGCCAGATCCGCCGCGATATCGTCGGCCTTGGCCGCTATGGCGGTCATCTCCTTGAGCAGGCCGCTGATGCGCGCTTCCTTGTCCTCGGCGGCGCGCAGGGCCTGTTCGGCGCGGTCCGCATGGGCAAGCGCCTCACGCGAGGTCTTTTCGTTTTCGGCCAGCTTCTGCTTGAGGCTGTCCAGCAGCGACCCCAGGGCCTGCGAGAGCTGCCCAGCTTCATCCTTGCGCGGCAGGCGCAGATCAACATCGAGGTTGCCGTTCACCACTTCGCGCGAGCGTGCGATGAGCTGACCCAGCGGACGGCTGATGGAGCGGGCGAAAAGGACGCTCGCCACAGCCAGCACCAGCATGGCGATGCATTGCATCACCACGAAGAGCCACTGGGTGGAGTGCCCGACATCCAGGTACTTCTGCGCATCCTGTCGCGACGCCTCGAGCACGAGATTGCGTATGATCTCGAGATGGGCCAGGACTTCCGACGACGCCCGTTCGGTGACGTCGAGGAAGGAGGCCTCGGCTTCCTTCAGCTTGCCGGCGCGGACAAGTTCCTGGATGTGTATGGCGCTCTCGTGCAGGGCGAGATGCGGTTTCTCCAGATCCTGAAAGTGCTGCACCGTCCCGGGGAGCAGCCTTTCCAGCTTTTTTCGTTCATCGGAATAGAACCACTGGCCGAAGGCACATTTGCGGCCGTCCGTCTGGATGGACGACATGTCGGCCTTGGGGCCGTCCAGCACGAGTTTCTGCAGGCGCTCCGTCCATTTGAGGTGATCGACTTCGCGCAGCGTCAGGGTCAGTGCGTATTTTTGCTTATCGATGGCCGCATCGGCCAGATGCATGATGCTCTCGGAAGAATACCAGGCTATGGCCGAAAACAGCAACATGGCGGCCAGCGAGCCGGTAAATCCCAGCGCCAGCTTCTTGTTGATGGAAAGATTTGCCCAGAGCATCCGTTCCTCCCCTTGTCTGGTTCGTTATTTTCTCTACTCCAAAACATGTCAGTGAGGCAAGTGGGGGGGCGGCAGGGCCGGGAAAGTTGTTTTTTTGTTCACAAATTACTTGCTAATGATATGCTTTATTATTAAAAGAGCATGGCCGAGGGCGGCAGGCCCTTGCGAAGCAAATAACCGTTCGCGTTCTGCCGGCAAAAAGGCTTTGTCCGGCAAACGGTAGCGGGCCGGCGGGGGGACGCGCCCGCATGCCCAGAAATGGAGGTTGGGATGAAGGATTGGAAGCGCATGTTCCTGTGCTCCGTGACGGCAGCCGCGGCGTTGAGTGCCGTGGTTGCGCAGCAGGCGTCCGCAGCGGACATCAAACCCCCCATGGCCAAGTTCAGCATGGTCTCTGACGTGGTTATGGAAAAATGCATGGCCTGCCACAGCCGGAACTACGATCTGCCATTTTACGCCAAGATCCCCGGTATCCGCAAGATTATCGAGCAGGATTACCGCGACGGTCTGCGGGCCATGGATCTGAATGCCGAGCTTGTGGAAACTGACGCCGACAAGCCGGTGGGTGAGACGACCCTGGCGAAAATGGAATGGGTTATCAACAACAACACCATGCCGCCGGCCAAGTTCACCGTTGTGCACTGGAGCAGCCGCCTGTCCGAAGAGGAAAAGAAGCTGATCCGCGACTGGGTGCGCACCACCCGCGCCGAGTTCTACGCCACCGGCACGGCCGCCCCGCGGCACGCCAATGAGCCCGTGCAGCCCATCCCGCAGTCCCTGCCCGTCAACGCCGCCAAGGTGGCGCTGGGCGAGAAGCTGTTCAACGACAAGCGCCTTTCGGCCGACGACACGCTGGCCTGTTCCGGCTGCCACGTCTATGACAAGGCCGGTACGGACAATTCCCGCTTCTCCGAAGGCATCCGCAAGCAGTTCGGCGACATCAACGCCCCGACCGTGTTCAATGCCGCCTTCAACCGCTGGCAGTTCTGGGACGGCCGCGCTGCCGATCTGCAGGAGCAGGCCGGCGGCCCGCCGATGAACCCCATCGAGATGGGCTCCAAGAACTGGGAAGAGATCATCGCCAAGCTGGAAAAGGACGAGGCTCTCAGCGCCGAATTCCGCGCCGTCTATGCTGACGGCTGGAGCGGCAAGAACATCACCGACGCCATCGCCGAATATGAAAAGACCCTGCTGACGCCCAACAGCCGCTTCGACAAGTGGCTCATGGGCGACGAAAGCGCCCTGAGCAAGGACGAGGTGAAGGGTTACGAGCTCTTCAAGCTCTATCGCTGCGCGAGCTGCCACGTGGGCAAGGGCCTGGGCGGTCAGTCCTTCGAATACATGGACCTGAAGGCGGACTACTTCGCCGACCGCGGCAATCCGCTGGGTTCGGACAAGGGCCGCATCGGCGCCACCAACAAGGAAGAGGACCTGCACCGTTTCAAGGTGCCCAACCTCCGCAACGTGGAGCTGACGCATCCCTATATGCATGACGGCACGGTGACGACGCTTGACGAGAGCGTGGCCGTCATGGGCAAGTACCTCTCCGGCATCCCGGTCTCCGACGCCGACCGGAAGCTCATCGTGGCCTTCCTGCGGACGCTGACCGGCGAATACCAGGGCAAGCCGCTCACCGGCAAGCCTGTGGAACGCTAGTCCGGCGATCGTACAGGACACACCATTTGACGGGAGGGGCGGCTGCCCCTCCCGTTTTTTTTGAGCATCACATGATACGCCCTGTCGTTTCATGGAAAAAAGCGGTCTTTCCGCGCCCGCCGGACCGGGGCGCAGGGCTGCCGCCCCGCATTTTGCCGTCTTCAAGAGCATTTTCCGCTTGAAACGTTTTGCGTTCAAACCATACGGCTTGTCGTTTCGCGGAAAAAAACGCGGTTTTTCCGCTCGCTTTCGGTCGGGCGGCGCTGTGCCGCCGCCTCGCATTTTACCATTTTCAAAGGCAAAATGCTCAAGGGCAAAACCTTCCAGAGGGGCGCGCCGAGCCTGCGTCTGCCGCGTGGCCGCGGGAGCAGGGAGGCGCAGCCTCCTGCGGGCGGGGCGTATGGCGGCCGGGAGCCGTGTCTGCTTCCGGCCTTTGCGCCGTCCGGCGAAGCATAAAAAAAGCCTCTCCCGCAGGCTGGCGGGAGAGGCGATCGCTTCGCAGATGGCGGCAGGTTAGGCGCCGCTGGCCAGTTTTTCGGCCCGGGCGGCTTCACGTGCCTGGATGAGCGCGGCGGCACGCTTGGCCAGCTGGGTCACTTCCGGCTTGGAGATCTGTCCGTCCGCGCCGACGCTTTCGCCCTTGTGGCGCAGCTTGTCGGTGATGAGCGAAGAGAAGAGCAGGACAGGCAGATCCTTGAGCATGGGATCTTCCTTGATGCGCAGGGTCAGGTTGAGACCGTCCATGACCGGCATCTCGATATCCGAGACGACCACCTGCACGAAGTCGGTGATGGGGCGGTTCTCCTCCTCGGAGAGGCGCTTGAAGTTCATGAGCCGTTCCCAGGCCTCGCGCCCGTTGGTGGTGACCTCCACGACGAAGCCGGCCTTTTCCAGCAGGTCGCGCTGCATCTCGCGCACCAGTGCCGAGTCGTCGGCCACGAGGGCGCGGTACCCGCGCGAGGCGTCCCAGTTGGCGCCCAGATCATCCAGACGCAGGCCGAGCCGCGGATTGAGATTGGCCACCACCTTTTCCAGATCCAGCAGAAAGACGATACGCCCTTCCAGCTTGACCACGCCGACGATGGTGTTGCTGGAGACGGCAGCCACATATTTGTTCGGCTGCTCAACTTCTTCCCAGCTGATGCGGTGGATGCGGTTGACCCCGGAGACCATGAAGGCCGTGGTGACGTTGTTGAACTCCGTCACGATGGTCTTGGGCTCTTCGGTCGTCTGGGCGTGCTGTTTTTCCAGCCACATGGCCAGGTCCACGAGAGGGATGATCCGGGAGCGCAGGTTGAACGCCCCCAGCACGCTGGGGTGCTGGACTTCGGGCAGTTCCGTGACCTTGGGCATGCGGATGATCTCCAGCACCTTGGCCACGTTGACGCCATAATAGCCCCGGTAGGTGCATGTGCCGTCGGGGTTTTCCGTCGTGGTCTGTCCTTCAGCGGGATCGCCGTTGGGCGGCGCCAGTTCATCAAGATAGAACTCGACGACTTCAAGTTCGTTGGTTCCCGCCTCAAGCAGAATATTGGTCTGAGCCATGCTGCCTCCATAAAATACGCCTGCGCCCATCACGGGGAGAGATCCCCGCCTCCGTCGCCCGCCGGGAGGGAAGACCGCCCGGCATCGAGCCGTCAGAAGACGAATATGCGGTTCCGGCGTCTCACGCGGGCTCCGTTGCCTACGGATGCGCGAGGCAGCCGGACGCTTTGCCTAGGGCAGCGCCTCCAGCCACGCTTGCGCCGCGTCAATAAGCTTTTTCGGCGTAGATGCGCCTGCCGTTAGGCCAACGCGCATTTTTTTTGAGAAATTCTCCGGAAGGAGTTCCGCCGCTTCCTCGATGTGATAGGTTGTCTTGCCGCACTGGGCGGCCAGATCGGCCAGGCGGCGCGTGTTGCCGCTCTGCCGGCCGCCGACGACGACCATGACGTCCACCGTGCGCGCGATCTCCAGGGCTTCCTGCTGTCGTTCCCGGGTGGCGTCGCAGATGGTGGAGAGCACGGCAAGCCGGGCAAGCTTCCGGTGCAGGGACTGTTCGATGGCGGCAAAGACGCCGCGGTCCTGCGTGGTCTGCGAGGCCAGCACATAGTCGCCGTCCGGCGCAAGGGGCAGGCTGTCCAGCTCCTCCTGGCTGCCGAAGACATGGGCCCTGCCATGCGCATAGGACAGCAGGCCCTTCACCTCCGGATGCTCGGCCTCGCCGAACAGCAGGAGGACCGCGCCGTTCTCCGTGGCGTTGCGGATGGCCAGCTGGGCTTTCTTCACCTTGGGACAGGTGGCGTCCTGCACATGCGCTCCCGACGTCCGCACGGCTTCCTCCACCTGGCGGGTGATGCCGTGCGCCCGGATGAGCACGCAGTCCTGCGGGCCGAGCTCGGCGGGCGAGGAGGCGCAGAAGACCCCGCGTGTTTCATAGTCCGCCAGGACCTGCGGGTTATGGATGATGGGGCCGAGAGTGCAGATGCGTTTGCCGTCGGCCTGTTCGAGGGCGGAGTCCAGCTTTTGCAGGGCAAGGCTCACTCCCATGCAGAATCCGGCCGTTTTGGCGCGTAGGATTTCCATGTCGTCTCCTTGGCGGGATGTACGGCACACCGCCGGGCCGGGAAGGATGGGAAGGGGCGGGCAGCGCGCGGGAGTCCGCAGCGTCTGTCCGGCGTCGCTCCCGTCCGGCGAGCCGGAGGCGACCCGCCCTTTATAGTCCGCATGGCGGAAGAGTTCAACCGGACGCGGGACACGGCGTGTCCGGATGCCGGACGGCTACAACGGCAGGAATTCCTCCAGGATGTCCTGCAGCGCTGTCCAGTCCGTGCACTGGCAAAGGGCGTGGCGCAGGGCGCGCGCCCCGGGCAGGTGCTTCACGTAGCGGGGCACGACGCTGCGCATCTTCCAGAGGACGGCATCATCGGAGCAGTGGCGGCGGGCCAGGCTGATGTGCCGGTCGATGACGGCGCGCAGGCGCTGCGGGGTGACGGGCGGCGGCGTCTCGCCGCGCTGGAGGGCGCGGTGGGCGGCGAAGATGGTGGGATCGTGCAGCGCGCCGCGCGCGTACATGACGCCGCTCACGCCGGTGGCGGACTGGACGCGCAGGCCGTCCTCCGCGCTGAAGAGGTCGCCGCTGGCCAGCAGGGGGATGGAGAGCTGCGGCGCAAGGGCGGCAAGCGCCTCATGCCGGGCTTCGCCGCCGAAGCCCTGGCGCGCCGTGCGCGGATGCAGGGTCAGCCAGCCGGCTCCGGCATCCTGGAGGCGCAGGGCCAGCTCCTGCCAGACCTGCCGGCCGTCGTCCAGCCCCAGCCGCAGTTTGAAGCCCACGTGCCCCGGCTCCGCGGCGGCGATCATGGCGCGGGCGACGGCAAGGGCGTTCTCCACATCGCCGAGCATGGCCGCGCCGGCCTTCTGCTTGAGCACCTTGGGCACGGAACAGCCCATGTTCAGATCGAACCAGCCGTAACCGGCCTCGCGCAGCCGGGCGACGGCCTGCCCCAGGAAGGCGGCTTCCGCACCGAAGAGCTGCACCACCAGCGGCTGATCCTCCGGCAGGTTCGCCAGCAGTTCGGCAGTGCCGGGGCTGTGGTAGACGAGCCCCTTGGCGCTGACCATCTCCGTGACGCAGACCGCCGCGCCGTATTCGCGGCAGAGCAGCCGGAAGGGCAGATCGCTGTAGCCTGCCAGCGGCGCAAGCCACGGCGCGTCAGGGCCGAAGACCGGGGGATGCTCCGCGGCGGCGGGCGGACAGGGCGGCAAGGGGCGGGCGGGGTGGCGGCTCATTTGTTCCTGCTCTTGTGGTGTTGATGCGGATGGTGGGCATGGCGGCTCTGCCTGCGCTTGGACGGCGGCAGCTTGGGCAGATGCAGGCGTTCGTCGCTCTGCAGACGGTGGAAGGTATGGAAGCCGAGCTTGAGGCCGTCGGCAAAGGTGGGGGCCACAAAGCCCTTGCCCAGGTAGCTCAACAGGCCTGTCCGTTTGAGGATGTCGTGGACGCTGCGGCTGCCGACCACGAGGATGACCGGGATATGCCGCTCGTGGCAGCGCTCCACGAACTGCTCCAGGGAGTGGGTGCCCGCGGCGTCCAGCCAGAAGACGCGGGCCAGATGCAGGACGATGACCCGCACCGGCGTTTCCGTCTCTTCATAGATGCGGCGTTCCAGCTCGTTGATGGCCCCGAAGAAGAGCGTCCCTTCGATGATGTAGACGGCGATCTCGTCCGGCAGCGGCTCCGGGGCATGCTGCATCATGGGGTCATGGCGCGTGAGCCGGAAGACGCGCGGATGCGCCAGCTTGAAGATGAAGAGGATCAGGGAGAGCAGCACGCCCAGCAGGATGGCCTGCTCCAGCGCCAGCAGCAGCGTGGCGGCAAAGGTGACGATGAGCACGGTGCGGTCGATGCGGGTGGCCTTGAAGCAGAGGCGCAGGCCGGGCATGTCCACCATGCGCACGCAGACGGTCAGCAGCACGCCGCCCAGGGCGGAGAGCGGCAGCCAGCTCATGAAGGGCGCGATGAGCCAGAGCATGGGCAGCGCCAGCAGGCCGGAAAGCACCGTGGCCATGCGCGTGCGCGCGCCGGAGGTCACCACCAGCGCGCTGCGGCTGAAGGAGCCGCAGCCCACGATGCTCGACGTGCAGGCTGCCGCCATATTGCCGAGGCCCTGGCCGATGAGCTCCTGACTGCCGTCGAAGCGGTCCCCCTTGAGGCCGGCCAGCTGTTTGCCGGTGGAAAGGGAGGTCACCGCGCCCATGAGGGCCAGCGCCAGCGCCGGCATGAACAGATCCCGGTAGATGGTGACGTCCAGCGGCAGGCGGGAGATGGGCGGGATGACCGAGGGGATGTTGCCCACCAGCGCGACGCCCTTGCTGCCCGCATCAATAAGATAGGAGAAGAAGCCCGCGCCCACCAGCGCCAGCAGCGTGGCGGGCAGGCGGCGGGAGATGCGGCGGCAGAGCTCCACCAGCACGATGCTCAGGGCGGCGATGCCCACGCACCAGACGTTCACCTGATCGATATGCTGTATGGCCGACCAGACCGGCAGGAAAAATCCGCTGGAGTGACTGTCCGGCAGGCCGAGCACGGTCTCTATCTGGCTGGAGGCGATGAGCAGGGCCGTGCCCGTGGCGAAGGCCTGCATGACGGATTGCGAGATGAAGTTGGCCAGATCGCCCAGCCGGGCCAGTCCCATAGCCACCTGGATCATGCCGCAGAGCAGGGTGATGGTGAAGACGCAGGTCATCTGATAGGAGGGCGGCAGGCCCGCGATGGCGACGCCGCCCACCGTGGCCGAGCCGATGGTGGAGAGCAGGACGATGGACGTGGCGTTGGTGGGCCCGGCGGCGAGGAAGCGGCAGGAGCCCCAGAGCGCCGCCACCACCACCGGCAGCATGCAGGCGTAGATGCCGTATTGCGGATGCACGCCGGCCATGAGCGCGTAGGCCATGGCCTGCGGCACGGCCACGGGCGTGACCGTCAGCGCCGCCACCAGATCGGCGCGAAAATCGGCCGCCTGATAGCTTTTCAGCTCTTTCCAGAAGGGCAGTAGGGTGTTGAGGTATTTCATGGCGGTCATGGCCGGAGCTGCGCGCTCCCGAAAAAAAGAAAGATGAAGGGCGGTTGCCCGGCGGTTGTCCCTGCCGCGCACCGGTCTGCGCCGGGGCCCGTCCGGCGGGCGGAGCGCTTGTGCCGGAAGGGACATACGCAAAAGCCGCGGGAATCTCAAGAGCGGGCCGAAAAGAGACTGTACTGTCTGCGACCATACCCGCCCTGCATCTGCGGGTCAACGGGAGGCGCGCGATAGCGGCAACGGAATTTTGACGCCCACCGTGCAAAAGAGAGGTAAAAAATTTCAATATGCCGGAATCACAGGGCATTGTCTTTATGGCAAAAACATTGCATACTTGAAGTGCGCCGGAAATACAGGCTCCGGCAAGGATGTTGCCTATGACCCGCCGAATCACCCTCCTTCTGGCAACCTGCATGCTCCTGGGTCTTCTGGGGCTGGTGCCGCTGCTGGCCGGCTTTGTCCCCCAGTACTGGGGGGCGGAGATGCGCGGTCTCATCAATCCGCAGGTCGTCAGCCTGCGCCCTGAGGACAGGCCCCGCCCCATCGAGACGCAGGGGGCGGACGGTCGCGTCTGGGCCGTGCGGATGCCCGTGGACGACACGCCCGTGGAGGAGCTGGACAGCCTGCCGTCTCCCCGGCGGGTGGACGTGGTGCGCTTCGAGGCGGACGGCGTGCGGCTGGCCCTTGCCGACAGGGCCTTTCTCTATGACGGCAATGCCGCTACGGCGCTGGCTCCCCTGCTGGCGCTGGATGGTTCCAGCATGCCCGTGCTCTACGGCGTGCAGCCCGATTTTTACGGCGACATGCTGGACAGTCAGGGGCGTCCCCTGCGCTGGATGGCTTCCGGGGCCTTCATGAACGGCTATCAGCCGGTCGACCTGGCAGAGCTGGCCGAGATGCGCCGTCGCCCCGCATCCGCGCCCGTGGCTCCGGTGCTGACCCTGCCCCGCTATGATGCCGGCACGCTCCAGGCCCACGCCGATTCCTACAAGGAGCTGGTGGAGAACTTCTCCCGCCGTTACGGGCTGAACGCCGCCCTTGTCTACGCCATCATCCACAGCGAGAGCACCTTCCGTCCCACCCTGGTCAGCCGCAGCTCGGCCATGGGGCTCATGCAGCTCCTGCCCAGCACCGCCAGCGACGAGGTGCACCGTTTCCTCTACGGCACGCGGGGCAACGTGGGCTTTGAGGAGCTGGCCGTCCCGGAGATCAACATCCGCTACGGCACGGCCTATCTGCATATCCTCATGACCCGCTATTTCCAGGACGTGCGGGACCCCGTGATCCGCGAATACTGCACCGTGGCCGCCTACAACATGGGGCCCAACCGCTTCCTCCGTTACTGGGGCGCCACCAATGCCGAGGCCGTGGCCCGCATCAACAGCCTGGATGCCGCGGATTTCTACCACAAGCTGACCGTGGAGCTGCCCGTGCGGGAAACGCGCTTCTATGTGGCCAAGGTGCAGCATCTGAAGGCGCAGTTTGCCGGAGCGCTCCCCTAGGAGCACGGCGGCTGTCCGGGCCGGGCTTGGGGCGGAAAGCGGCGGGAAAGGCCGGTGGGGCGAACCCATCAGCCTTTCGTGGGCAGGGCATGATCGGGCATCCCGTGGCTTGTCTGAGCGCTCTGCCGGAAGGCCGTCAGGATTTTTTTGCAGCAGGCAAGAAAAAATGCTTGACCTTTGAGCGGGTCGCGTATAGAAGAACTCTTGCCTCATGTAGGAGCGTAGCTCAGGTGGCTAGAGCGCTTCCTTGACACGGAAGAGGTCAGCAGTTCAAGTCTGCTCGTTCCTACCAGTGATGATTCGGGGAATGTCCCCTTAACGGCGAAGGGCTGAGTGCCCGCCACTATAGCCGCCATGCGGTATTTTTGAGAGTGATGGGGAGGTTTTCGCCTCCCCATTTCTTTTTTGCGTTATGCGCCGCCTTGCGGCGAAGCGATAAGGAGTTTTTTCATGAGCATCCTTGTGGAAGGGCAGGCCGTGGAGGCCGCCGCCGGTGCAGTCGTTTCCGATGTGTTGCAGCAGGCCCTGAGCGGCAAGAAGTTCAAGTCGCTGGTGGCTGCCCGCGCTGTCTGCCCTGAAGAGCAGGGCGGCGCGCATCTTGTGGATCTGAGCGCCCCCGTGCCCGCGGGCTGCACCGAGCTCGTGCCCGTGCCCGCCGATTCTCCGGAAGGGCTGGCCATCGTGCGTCACTCCACGGCGCACGTCATGGCGGCGGCGGTCAAGAAGCTGTTCCCCTCGGCCAAGGTGACCATCGGCCCGGCCATCGACAACGGCTTCTACTACGACTTCAGCGTGGAAAAGCCCTTTTCCAGCGATGATTTCGAGGCCATCGAGGCGGAGATGCAGAAACTGGCGGCCGCCCGTCTGCCCTTCACCTGCCGCCGGGTGAGCAAGGCCGAGGCCGTGGAGCTCTTCCGCGGCATGGGCGAGAACTTCAAGGTCGAGATCATCGAGGACATCGACGCCGACACGGTGACGCTCTACACCTGCGGTGATTTCTGCGATCTCTGCCGCGGCCCGCATGTGCCGCACACCGGCTTTGCCGCGGCCTCCAAGCTGCTTTCCGTGGCCGGGGCCTACTGGCGCGGGGATGAGAAGAACCCCATGCTCTCCCGCCTGTACGGGACGGCCTTTGCCGATGAAAAGGCCCTCAAGGCGTACCTCCAGCAGCTGGAGGAGGCCAAGCGCCGCGATCACCGCAAGCTGGGCCGGGAACTGGGCTTCTTCACCTTCCACGAGGACGTGGCCCCCGGCATGGTGTTCTGGCTGCCCAAGGGCATGCTGCTGCGCACCATCCTGGAAGACTTCTGGCGGCGCGAGCATCTCAAGCGCGGCTACGACATGGTGCAGGGTCCGCAGCTGCTGCGCGTGGAGACCTGGCAGCGTTCCGGCCACTACGACCATTACCGCCAGAACATGTACTTCACGCAGATCGAGGATGACGCCTACGGCATCAAACCCATGAACTGCATCTCGCACATGCTCATCTTCAAGAACGAGCTGCGCAGCTACCGCGACATGCCGCAGCGTTACTTCGAGCTGGGCGTGGTGCACCGCCATGAAAAGAGCGGCGTGCTGCACGGTCTTCTGCGCGTGCGCCAGTTCACGCAGGACGACGCGCACATCCTCTGCACGCCGGAACAGCTGGAAGGGGAGATCCTGGAGGTCATCCATCTCATCCGCGACCTCATGAACCTCTTCAACTTCCAGTTCAAGGTGGCCATCTCCACCCGGCCCGAAGACAGCATCGGCACCGACGAAGCGTGGGAACTTGCCACCAATGCCCTAATCCAGGCCGTGCAGAAAGCCGATATGCCGTATGAGATCAACGAGGGGGACGGGGCCTTCTACGGGCCGAAGATCGACGTGCGCCTGCTGGACTGCATCGGCCGCGAATGGCAGTGCTCCACCATCCAGGTGGATTTCACCCTGCCGGAGCGCTTCGACCTCACCTATGTGGGGCAGGACGGCGAGCGGCATCGTCCGGTCATGGTGCACCGCGCCATCATGGGCTCGCTGGAGCGCTTCATCGGCGTGCTCATCGAGCAGTACGCCGGGGCCATGCCCACCTGGCTCGCGCCGGAGCAGGCCCGCATCCTTACGGTGACCGAAGCCGGGGACGAGGCCGCCCGCAAGGCGCTGGAGGAACTCAAGGCGCAGGGCATCCGCGTCTCGGCCGATCTGCGGAACGAAAAACTTGGCTTCAAGGTGCGCGAGGCGCAGGTGGCCAAGATTCCGTACATTCTTGTCATTGGTGAGAAGGAGGCGCAGGCCGGCGGCGTCAACGTGCGCCTGCGCAATGGGGAAAACGTGGGGCTCAAGTCCGTGCCGGAGGTCGCCGCCATGATCCGCGCGGATGGTGAAGAGCCCTTCAAGCGAGGAGGAATGCGCTATAGCTTCGCCTAACATGAGACCGCGGCGCGACGTCGCACAGGACGGCGTGCGCCGCAATGAGATGATCCGTGCGAGAGAGGTGCGAGTCATCGGAGCCGACGGGGAACAGCTGGGGATCCTGCAGCGTAACGAGGCCATCAGCCTTGCCAAGGAAGCGGGCCTCGACCTTGTGGAAGTGGCCTCCACGTCGGAGCCGCCTGTCTGTCGTATCATGGACTATGGCAAGTTCAAGTACGAACAGCAGAAGAAGAAGCAGGAAGCCAAGAAGCGGCAGTCCGTGGTGCAGATCAAGGAGATCAAGGTCCGTCCCAAGACCGACGACCATGACTACGAGACCAAGGTGCGCCACATCCGCCGCTTCCTTGAAGATGGCGACCGCTGCAAGGTGACGGTATTTTTCCGCGGCCGCGAGATCGTCCACAAGGACCGCGGCCTGAGCATCCTTGAGCGCGTGGTGCAGGATCTGGCCGATGTGGCCAAGGTGGATCAGGAGCCCCGCGCCGAGGGACGCACGCTGCAAATGCTGCTGGTGCCCAAGAAGTAGCGCGGAAAATGCGCTTGCATACGGCCGCTTTTTAGGGCACTATGCTTTCCCGTCCATCCGCTTTGAGGACGGGCCGTACGATTATTGTGCAAGGAGTACATCATGCCTAAGATCAAGACCCGGCGCGCCGCCGCCAAGCGTTTCCAGCTGACCGGCAGCGGCAAGTTCAAGCGCCGTCGCCAGAATCTGCGTCATATCCTGACCAAGAAGGCCCCCGGCCGCAAAATGCGTCTGGGCCAGTCCGCCATCGTGGACAAGACCAACGAGAAGGCCGTGCGCCGCATGCTGCCCAACGGCTAACGCCGCGGGCCTGCGCGGGCCGATCCGCCCTTGACGGGGCTTGCGCAAGACGAAGGCCATAAGGCCGGCGGCCGGCAGGAGCCGCGACGCAAGGGCGTCCAATCCTGCATGCTGCGCGCAAGGCGCACTGTGAAACGGATTTTTTATCTCCCGGCGGGCATCACCTCCGCCTTGTCCGGGTGAAAGGAGGAAACACCCATGCGTGTGAAGAGAGGTCTTGCCGCCCATCGTCGGCACAAGAAATACCTGAGCGCTGCCAAGGGCTTTCGCGGCGGCCGTAGCCGTTTGTACCGCACCGCCCGCGAGGCTGTGGAGCGCGCGCTCCAATATTCCTTCATCGGCCGCAAGCATCGCAAGCGCGACTTCCGCACCCTCTGGATCCTGCGCATCAATGCGGGCGCGCGCCTCAACGGGCTGTCCTACAGCCGTCTGATGCACGGTCTGGACAAGGCCGGCATCACCCTGAACCGCAAGGTTCTCGCTGACCTTGCCGTCTACCACAAGGATGATTTCGCCAAGGTGGTGGAGCTGGCCAAGGGCGCGCTGAACTAGGCGACGTCGTACGGATTGCTGTGTGACGCGGCACGCTCCGGCAACAGGCCCGGCCTGTGATCGGCGTGCCGCGTATGTTTTTTTGCGGCACTCTGGAGCATTTTGCCTTTGAAGAAGCAAAATGCGAGGCGGCAGCACAGCGCCGCCCGGCCGAACGTGAGCGGGAAAACCGCGTTTTTCCCGCGAAACGCCTGGCCGTATGGTTTGGGAGCGTAACGCGTTCCAAGCGGAAAATGCTCGAGAGCGCCCAAGGCCGCATGGCGGCACGGGAAAGAAGTGCATGGATCTGATTAGCGCATTGGAAGGTCTGGCCCCGGAGCTGGAAAAAGGTCTGGCCGAGGCCCATACCCTGGAAGCATTGGAAAGTCTGCGCGTCGATTTTCTGGGACGCAAGGGACGGCTGGCCCATATCATGAGCGCGCTGCCGCAGCTGGAGCCCGCACAGCGTCCGGCGGTGGGCCAAAAGGCCAATGCCGTAAAGGAAAACCTCACCGCTCTGCTGGAGGCACGCAAGAGCGCGCTGGAAAAAGCGCTTGAAGCCGAGGCGCTGCGGCGCTTCGACGCCTCCCTGCCGGGCCGTCTGCCCTGGCGCGGCTCCCTGCATCCCATCACCCTGGTGACGCAGGAGATCTGCGACGTGCTGCGCGCTCTGGGCTTCGACGTGGCGTCCGGCCCGGAAGTGGAGAACGACTTCTACAATTTCGAGTCCCTCAACATGCCGCCGGAGCATCCCGCCCGCGACATGCAGGACACCCTCTACGTCAGCGACAAGGTGGTCATGCGGACGCACACCTCCCCAGTGCAGGTCCGCACCATGCTGGCGCGCAAGCCTCCTCTGGCCGTCATCTGCCCCGGCAAGGTCTACCGCCGGGACTCCGACCTCACGCATACCCCCATGTTCCACCAGATCGAGGGGCTCATGGTGGGCGACGGCATCAGCATGGCCCATCTGCGCGGCATCCTCACCGCCTTCGTGCGCGAGATCTTCGGCGGATCTACCCAGGTGCGCTTCCGCCCCAGCTTCTTCCCCTTCACCGAGCCCTCGGCGGAAGTGGACATCTCCTGCTGCATGTGCGGCGGCGCCGGCCATGTGGACGGCGAGCCCTGCCGCGTCTGCAAGACCACCGGCTGGGTGGAGATCCTCGGCTGCGGCATGGTCGATCCGGCCGTCTTCGAGGCGGTGGGCTACTCCCCCGAAGTGAGCGGTTTCGCCTTCGGCCTGGGGGTCGAGCGGGTGGCCATGCTCAAGTACGGCATCGGCGACCTGCGCATGTTCTTTGAGAACGATGTCCGTTTCCTCGGCCAGTTCGCCTAGGTTGCCCGCATGCTTCGCCGTCTGTGCCGCGTCCTTCCCTGTCTTCTGCTGACCTGCGCGTTGGCGGCCGGTCCCGCCGCGGCCGGTTCGGCCTACAGTCCCCGGCATTCCGGCCTTGAGCCGCCGGGCGGGCCGCGCTCTCTGGAGTCCCTGCCGGGCGGACGCTCCGCCGGCCGGACCGACGATGGCGGCATGGGCTATACGGATGCCTATGGCCGCAGGCTGGAGAACAAGCCGCCGGAACGCAAGGTCCGCAACCGGCCCAGTCCGGGCGCATACGGCGGCTATGGCCGACAGGAAGAGGCCGTGCGTCCCCTGCCTGAGGTGGAAGAAGCGAAACCCGCCTGGAATTTCAACTGATAATCGGCCTTGCGGCCAGTGAGATAACGTATGCTGCTTTCCCTGTCTTGGTTGCGTGAATTTGTCCCCTACGAAGGTACGGCGCAGGAACTCGGCGACCGCCTGACCATGCTGGGGCTGGAACTGGAAGAGATCGTCCGTCCCTATGACGCCATCGCCTCCATCGTGGTGGGCCACGTGGTGGAATGCGTCGATCATCCCGAATCGGACCATCTGCACATCTGCAAGGTGGATGCCGGACAGGGCGAGCTGCTGGACATCGTCTGCGGGGCCCCCAACGTGGCCGCCGGGCAGAAGGTGCCCGTGGCGCTGGTGGGCACCACCATGCCGGGCGGGCTGGTCATCAAGAAGGCCAAGCTGCGCGGCGCGCCGAGCTGCGGCATGATCTGTTCCGAACGTGAGCTGGGCCTCACCGAAGATCATTCCGGCATCATGGTCCTGCCGGAGACGGCCGTCCCCGGCGCGCTGCTGGTGGATACCCTGGAGCTGGACCGCGAAGTGCTGGACATCTCCATCACGCCCAACCGCGCGGACTGCCTTTCGGTCATCGGGCTTGCCCGAGAAACGGCGCAGGCCTTCGGCTTGCCGTTCCGCATCCCCGAGCGCCAATGCGTGGAGGACGGGCCGTCCGTGGAGCTGCCGCCCATCGACATCCGCGACCCTGACCTCTGCTGGCTCTACACCGGCCGCGTCATCACCGGCAGCAAGATAGCCCCCTCGCCCATGCGCATCCGTCACCGGCTGCATGCCGTGGGCGTGCGTCCCATCTCCAACATCGTGGACGTGACCAACTACATCCTCATGGAATGCGGGCAGCCCCTGCATTCCTTCGACCTCGACAAGCTCCAGGGCGGGCGCATCATCGTTTCCCGCGCCGAAGAGGGCGAGAAGTTCGTGACCCTGGACGGGCAGGAACGCACCCTGGACGCCCGTGATCTCTGCATCCGGGATGCCGGGCGCGCCGTGGGCCTGGCCGGGGTCATGGGCGGCCTCAATACGGAGATCGACGAGAACAGCCGCAACGTCTTCCTGGAGAGCGCGGTGTTCCGGCCCGGCACCATCCGCAAGACCTCCCGCCGTCTGGGCCTCTCGTCCGAGGCGTCCTACCGTTTCGAGCGCGGCATAGATCAGCAGCGCACCCGCTGGGCGCTGGACCGCGCCTGCGCCATGATGGCCGAACTGTCCGGCGGCAAGGTCTGCCCCGGCGTGGCCGTGGCCGAACCGCGCCCCTTCGCGCCGGTGCTCATGGACTTTCGCCCCGCCCGCGCCAATGCCCTGCTCGGCGTGGAACTGGGCGCCGACTTCTGCGAGCGCGTGCTGAGCGGGCTTGGCTGCGAGATCCGTCAAAAGGGCGAGAGCTGGCAGGTGGCCCAGCCGAGCTGGCGGCCCGACCTGACCCGCGAGGCCGACCTCATCGAGGAAGTGGGCCGCGTGCACGGCCTGGACACCATCGCGCCCGTGCTGCCGCCCATCGCGCGGGATCTGGCGCGCGCGGGCGAGCCGGAATCCCGCTTTGCCTTCTGGTCCCGCATCAAGCGCTGGGGCGCGGGGCTCGGTCTCAACGAGGCCATCAACTACAGCTTCGTGGGGCACAAGGATCTCGATCATCTGGGCCTGCCGCAGGACGGCCGAATCGCCATCATGAATCCCCTCTCCGCCGAGCAGGACGCCCTGCGCACCTGGCTCGCGCCCGGCCTGCTCAACAGCCTGCGCAACAATCTGGCTCAGGGCGCGGCGGGGCTGCGCCTCTTCGAACTGGCGCACGTCTTCCATGCGCGTCCGCTGACGGACGCCCACGATACCGGCGCCACCGAGACCGGCAAGATCGGCATCCTGCTGTACGGCGCGCGCTATGACAGCGCCTGGCCGCAGCCCGAAGGGGACATGGACTATACCGACCTCAAGGGCGTGGTGGAACATCTGCTGGCTTTCCTGCATCTGCCGGCCGGCCAGTACCGTCAGGCGGAAGAGCATCCCTTCCTGCTGCCGTGCGTGGAGCTCTCCCTCCCGGACGGCAAGGGCGAGGTATTGGCGGGCGTGCTGGGCCGGGTGCGCCCGGACATGGCCGACGCCTTCCATGCCCGCAAAGCCATCTGGCTGGCGGAACTGGATCTGGAAGTGCTGCGCCGGCTGCACGACGCGGCACGGGTGCGCTTCCGTCCCCTGCCGGTCTATCCGCCGGTACGCCGGGACATCACGGTCATCGCCGGGCCGCAGGTGCCCGTGGCGCAGGTCATCGACCACGTGCGGGGGCTGCGTCTGCCGCTGCTGGAAGACGTCGTGCTGCAGGACTGCTTCGAGCCTGAGGGAAGCGAGGAACGCAACCTGACCTTCCGTCTCACCTTCCGCCATGCGGAGCGCACGCTCAAGGATGCGGAAGTGGACAAGGAACGGGAAAAGGTGGCACAATCCCTCATCAAGCACCTCGGCGTGCGCATATAGCGAAAATCCTGACGGCCGCGTCCGACAGGGCGCGGCCGTTGCAAATCCAGTGACGGGCGGCCATGAGCGCACACACCTATCGCATCGGAGAAGCGGCCGAACTGCTGCAGCTCAAGACGCACGTGCTGCGCTTCTGGGAAACGGAATTCCCGCAGCTTGCCCCCCTCAGGACGGAGAAGGGGCAGCGCCTCTACACCGAGGAGCATGTCGCCCTGCTGCGGCGCATCAAGCAGCTGCTGCACGAGCAGGGCATGACCATCGAGGGAGCGCGGCGCGTGCTGGAGGGCGGTCCGGCCGTGGACGAGGCCGCGCCGGACAGGGCGGCGCCCGCAGCCGATCCGGCTTTTCTGCAGCGTCTGCACGGCGAGCTGCTGGCCATCCGCCATCTTCTTGACCGTTAGGGCCTGTTCACACTATTCACTGTCTGTTTGAGGGGAAGGGGGACCCCTCGCGTTGCTGTCGATGTCCGTAGCTTCCTTCGTCGCAACGGGCACAGCCCCGCGGGCCGCCTTTCGGTCGCGCTCTGCTGTCGATGTCCGTAAGGCTCCTGCGTCGCCTAACGGACACGGCCCTGCGGGCCGCCTTTCGGTCGCGCTCTGCTGTCGATGTCCGTAAGGCTCCTGCGTCGCCTAACGGACACGGCCCTGCGGGCCGCCTTTCGGTCGCCGCCGGCGCGGGAGGGCCCAGCCTTTTCGCAGCGAAGCGAGAAAAGGCGTTCCTGCGATCCTTCCCCCCAAGCCCCATCCCTTCCCCAGCGCTTTTTTAGCGGGGGAAGCGACGGGGACACGAGGCGCTCCTCACCCAAAAGAACGCTGCATGTGCGGGGACTTTTTATCCTGTGAAGGTTTTTGTAAAATGTGCGTCAACACGCCCTGGAGCGTTTTGCCATTGAGAATGCACTACTACGGAGAAACCGCATGATCCTTTCCCCGTCTCTGCTTTCCGCCGATTTTGCCCGACTGGGCGAGGAACTGACCGCTCTGGAACAGGCCGGCATCCCCTGGCTGCACCTTGACGTGATGGACGGGAGCTTCGTTCCCAACATCACCTTCGGGCCGCCGCTCCTCCGCAGCCTGCGTTCCCGTAGCCGTCTTTTTTTTGACGTCCATCTGATGATCGAGCAGCCCGCGCGCCATCTGGCGGCCTTTTGCGAGGCCGGGGCGGACATGCTGGTCATCCATCTGGAAGCCGACCGCCATCCGCAGCGGACGCTGAGCGAGATCCGGCGTCTGGGCTGCCGGGCGGGCGTGGCCCTCAATCCGGGTACGGACATCGGGGCCCTGCGCTGGCTCGCGCCGGACTGCGACATGGTGCTGGTCATGAGCGTCAATCCCGGCTTCTCCGGGCAGAAATTCATTCCGCAAAGTTTTGCCAAGATCCGCGCGGTGCGGGAACTGCTGGACGCTTCCGGGGGCGAGCATGTGCTCCTGCAGGTGGATGGCGGGGCCTGCCCGGAAAATGCCGCCGCGCTGGTGGACGCGGGGGCCGACGTGCTGGTGTCCGGCTCGGCCTTTTTCGCCTGTCCGCCCTATGCGGCGCGTCATGAGGCCTTCCAGGAGGCCGTGCGCCATGCCGGGACCGCCGCCGGAGAATCTCGCTGCGCCAGCGCCGCGCAGTGGCAATCCTCTAACCGCTAACCAGAGAAGGAACTTTCCATGCCGACCCGCAGGCAATGCGCCAATGCCCTCCGCGCCCTGGCCATAGACGCCATCGAACAATCCCGTTCCGGCCATCCCGGCGCGCCGCTGGGCATGGCCGATATGGCCGAAGCCCTCTGGCGGCATCAGCTCCGCCATAATCCCGCCGATCCACACTGGCCGGACAGAGACCGTTTCGTGCTCTCCAACGGGCACGCCTCCATGCTGCTCTACGGCCTGCTGCACCTGTCCGGCTACGCGCTGGATATGGAGGCCATCCGTCAGTTCCGGCAATGGGGATCGCTGACGCCCGGCCACCCCGAATACCGGCACACGCCGGGCGTGGAGATGACCACCGGGCCGCTGGGGCAGGGCATTTCCTCGGCCGTGGGCATGGCGCTGGCCGAAAAGCTGCTGGCGGCGCGTTTCAACCGTCCCGGACACGAGATCGTCGATCACCACACCTACGTCTTTCTGGGGGACGGCTGCCTGATGGAGGGCGTTTCCCACGAGGCCTGCTCGCTGGCGGGCGTCTGGGGGCTGGGAAAGCTCATCGCCCTGTATGACGACAACGGCATCTCCATCGACGGCAAGGTCTCCGGCTGGTTCACCGAGGATGTGGCGGCCCGCTTCCGCGCCTACGGCTGGCAGGTCATCGGCCCGGTGGACGGGCACGACGCCGCGGCGCTGGACGCCGCCCTGGCCGAAGCCAGGGCCGATGCCGCGCATCCTAGCCTCATCATCTGCCGCACGCATATCGGTTTCGGCTCGCCGCACAAGGTGGATTCGGCCTCCTGCCACGGTTCGCCCCTCGGCCCGGAAGAGGCCGCGGCCACCCGTGCGGCGCTGGAATGGACCGCCGCCCCCTTCGAGATCCCGGCCGACATCGCCGCCGCCTGGGACTGCCGGGAAAAGGGCGCTGCGGCGCAAAAGGACTGGGAAGCCAGATTCGCCGCCTATACCGAAGCCTACCCCGACCTTGCCGCCGAATTCGCCCGCCGCATGCGGGGCGAGCTCCCGACCGACTGGGCGGAGATAGCCGCCGCCAGCGTGCGACAGGCGGTGGAGGCCGGCGAAAGCATCGCCACCCGCGTGGCCGGGCAGCGGGCGCTGGAGACCCTTGTGCCCCGACTGCCGGAACTGCTGGGCGGCTCCGCCGACCTGACCGGCTCCGTGGGCACCAAGACGGCCGCTTCCGTACGGCTGGACGCTGCGACGGGCAACTGGGCGGAAGCCAACTACCTTTCCTATGGCGTGCGGGAATTCGGCATGAGCGCCATCATGAACGGCGCGGCCCTGCACGGCGGCTTCATCCCCTATGCGGGCACCTTCATGGTCTTTTCCGATTATGCCAGGAATGCCGTCCGCCTGGCGGCGCTCATGAAGATCCGCGCCGTCTGGGTGTTCACGCATGACTCCATCGGCGTGGGCGAGGACGGCCCCACGCATCAGCCCATCGAGCAGATCCCCGGTCTGCGCCTGACGCCCAACGTGGATGTCTGGCGTCCCTGCGACACCGTGGAGACCGCCGTGGCCTGGCAGTGCGCGCTCGAAAACGCGCAGACGCCCAGCGTGCTTTCCCTTTCCCGCCAGAACCTGCCCTTCGTGGCGCGTGATGCCGCCCGCCTTGCCGCCATCTCCCGCGGCGGCTATGTGCTGCACGATGACGGCGGGACGCCGGACGTCATCCTGCTGGCTACGGGTTCCGAGGTGGCGCTCGCGCTGGACGCGGCCGCGCTGCTCTCCCGCGCCGGACGGCGTGTCCGCGTGGTGTCCATGCCCTGCTGCGAGCGCTTCGACGCGCAGGATGCCGCCTACCGTGAGGCGGTGCTCCCGGCGGCCGTGCGTGCCCGCGTGGCCGTGGAAGCGGCTTCGGCGGACTACTGGCGCAAATATGTGGGGCTCGATGGGGCGGTGCTGGGCATGGAAGGCTTCGGCGCTTCCGCTCCGGGCAAGGTGCTGGCGCAGCAGTTCGGCTTCACGGCCGAACGCCTCGCGGCGCTGGCGGAAGATGTTTTGCGCGGCACAGCCGTGAAGTAACGGACAGGACGCAATTCCATAAGGAGAATGAGCATGGCCATCAAGGAACTCAAGGATATGGACTGTGCGGGCAAGATCGTCGTCATCCGCCAGGATCTCAACGTGCCCATGAAGGACGGACGCATCACCAACGACAAACGCATCCGTGCCGCGCTGCCCGGCATCCGGCTGGCGCTGGAAAAGGGCGCGGGCGTCGTCCTGCTTTCCCATTTGGGGCGGCCGACGGAAGGGGAGTTCGATCCCAAGTTCTCGCTGGCCCCGGTGGCCGAGCACCTTTCCGGCCTGCTGGGCAAGGCCGTGCCGCTGGCGGCCGACATCGACAGCGTCAAGGTGGCGCCCGGCGAGGTGGTGCTGCTGGAGAACGTCCGCTTCTTCAAGGGCGAAAAGAAGAACGATCCCGACCTTGCCGCCCGGCTGGCCGCTCTGGGCGACATCTATGTGATGGATGCCTTCGGGGCGGCGCACCGCGCCCACTCGTCCACCGAGGGGGCCATCCGCAAGGCCAGGGTCGCCTGCGCCGGCCCGCTCATGATGGCCGAGCTCAACGCCTTCGCCAAAGTGCTGGATCATCCGTCCCGCCCGCTGGTGGCGGTCATCGGCGGCTCCAAGGTCTCCACCAAGCTGTCCCTGCTGGAAAACCTGCTGGACAAGGTGGACTGCCTCATCGTGGGCGGCGGCATCGCCAACACCTTCCTGGCGGCCAAGGGATACAACGTGCAGAAATCGCTGTATGAGCCGGAGCTGCTCGACGATGCGCGCCGCATCATGAAGAAGGCGGACGATCTGGGCAAGATGCTGCCCCTGCCCGTGGACGTGGCCACCGCGCCCGAACTGACGGCCGGACAGCAGGAGACGCTCTGCGACGTGGACGCCGTGCCGGCGGACGCCATGATCCTGGATATCGGGCCCAAGACCGTTGCGGCGTACGACAAGCTGCTGGCCGATGCGGCCACCGTGGTCTGGAACGGGCCTGTGGGCGCCTTTGAATTCGAGCCCTTCCACAAGGGGACGCGGGCGCTGGCCGAGGCGCTGGCTTCCGACAAGGCTTTCGTGGTGGTGGGCGGCGGCGATACCGTCGCCGCTGTGGAAAGCTACGGCCTTGCCGACAAGATGGGCTACATCTCCACCGGCGGCGGCGCGTCGCTGGAGCTGCTGGAAGGCATCAAGCTGCCTTCGGTGGCGGCCCTGGAAAGCCGCTAGACGCTGGCTGTCCCAGAGATACCATCTGTAACAATATTCATGAAAAGCTGCCCTTTCCTGCGGCCGAGCCCGCAGGGAAGGGCAGCTTTCCCGCAGCAGCCGGCAAAATGGCCGGCGTCAGAGCGTTTTGCCATTGAAAAAGGCAAAACACGAGGCGGTGTCTCTTGCCCGCGGGCGTTGCGCCTGCCGGAGGGATGGAGTACACTGTCAGGGAATACGCAGCGCCGGGCACGCCCGGCCCCCGGAGGCAACGTGCGGCGATTTTATCAGGAAAGCTGGCAGGGGATACCCTTTACGGCCTTTTCCCATATTTCCTTTTTCCATCTGGCCGAACCCAAGTTCTACGCCACCTTCTATGAGGAGCTGTTCCGCCGTTACCAGAGCTGGGACGATCTGCCCGCCGACTGGTGCGAGAACAAGCGCAAGGATGCTCGCTGGCTGGCGGGCGAGCTGCGCGCCCAGATGGCGGCCCGGCCGGCCGAACGCACCGAGCCCATGCGCGTGCTCTCCATCGGCAGCGGAGTCGGTTTCATGGAAAAGACCCTGCTGGAAGAGCTGCCGGAACTGGAGCTGCACGTCAACGAGCCCAGCACCGTCAGTCTGCGCTGGCTGCGCAGGATCATCCCCGGCGAGCGTATCTACATCGGTCTGCCGCCTGCCTGCCTCCCCGCCGACGTGCAGTATGACATGATCTACCTCTCCACGGTCGACTACGGCATCCCCCAGCGGGAGCTGGAGCATCTGCTCGCGGAATTGCGCGCCCAGCTTGCGCCGGGCGGCGAGATCATTTGTCTTTCCGCCTCGCTGCTGGAAGAGGATTCGGCAGTGGGGGGCTTCGTCAACGCGGTCAAGATCGGCATCCGCGGCATACTGCACTTCCTGGGCATCCGGCGGCAGCAGTTCTGGGGCTGGCGCAGGACGCGGCGGGAATATCAGCAACTGTTCAAGACGGCCGGCTTTGCGGGCATCGCCGACGGCTGGCTGGATGACGGATTCGAAACGTACTGGATACGCGGCAGATAGCGGCTGCCGCAAAGGAGGTCGCCCATGCATCCCATGCGCCGCAAGGACAGACTGCTGTCGGAAGAAGCCGCCATGCGCATCCTTCAGGACGGCGAGTACGGCGTCCTTTCCCTGCTGACGCCGGAAGGGACGCCCTATGGCGTTCCGCTGACCTACGCCCTGGAGCAGGGAGAGCGCCTGTCGCTGTATATCCACTGCGCACGAGACGGGCGCAAACTGGATTGCCTGAAGGCCGGCAAGGCGGCACACTTCGTCGTGGTCGGCGCAACACGCGTCGTGCCGCAGCGATTTTCCATCGAATACGAGAGCGTCATGCTGGAAGGCACGCTCTGCGAGGTGACCGGCGAGGAGGAAAAGCTGCACGGGCTGTTGTGCATCGCCGGGAAGTACTCCGCCGCATTCGACGGAGCGGCCTACGCCGCCGCTGCCGGAAAGGCGACGCGTGTCTTGCGGCTGGATGTGGAGAGCATGAGCGGCAAGCGATTGCAGGAGACGTCTGCGTGAAAGTGATGGGCGGTGATGCCGCCCCTTGTAAACTGCCTTTATGGCAGTTTTTTTGTATAATAGAGAAAAATTTTGCTTTGCGCCTTGAAATATCGGTAAAATGGCCGATAAGCAGTATGGACCGGCCAATGTCATGCGCCGCGTCAACAGTGGAACGCCGCGGGACGTGACCGGATGAACGACCACATGCCGGGACGGGGAAGCCTGTCCCTAAGTTGGTATGTACGCTGACATGGAGGCGACATGAAACTGGGTCTGTTTCCCAAAATGCTGCTGGGCATACTTGCGCCCACTCTGTTCGGACTGTTGTGTCTTACAGGCATCAGCGCCACGCTGGCCGACCATTTCCTGCGGCAGCGCGTGGATGAGGAGATGCTCCTTGCCGTGGATTCGCAGCAGCGCGAGCTGACTACCATGATAAGCCTGCTGCGTGCCGGTCTCCGCAATGAAGGCGGCCTGGTCAGCATCGTCAAGCTCCTCACGGAGGTTTCTGCCGGCGGCAAGGCGGATCAGGCAGCCGTCGGGGAGATCCAGAAAGATCTGGAAGAATTCGTCACGTTCTACGGCTACGTGACCGACGTGGAGCTGCTGGATGCCCGCGGGGTGATCCTGAGCGGGAGCGATACGGAACACGTGGGCAAGTCCCTGGCGCAGAGCGCTTTTTTCCGCAAGGCCATGCAGGACGGCTTCGGCGCGGAGAACAGCAAGGGCAGCGACGGGAAGCCGCAGACGGTCATGGCCGTGGGCATCGAGGACGCACAGGGGAAGCGCATCGGCGTGCTCGTGGCCACGCTCAACATGGAAGCCATCGGCCGCCAGTGCACGGACAAGATAACCCTCTCCGCCACCGGCATCAGTATGATCTATGACGGGTCGGGCCTTTTGCACATGCATCCCAACCGGGATTACGTGGGCGATGAGGACGGCAAGCTGTCGTGGGTGCAGGAAGTGCTTGCCCGCAAAAACGGCATGCTGGACTATACATGGAACGGCGTGGAAAAGATCACCTCCTTCCGCCACCTGCCGGATGTAGACTGGTACGTGCTGGCTTCGGTGGAAAAGCAGGATATCCTCGGCGGCGGGCGCACGCTCCTGCTGAGCAACGTCGTGGCCGCCGTGGTGGCCATCCTCATCATTGGCGGCATCATCTTCTACATGGCGCGCAGCGTGGCCGTGCCCGTACGCAAGGCCGCCCTGCATGTGGCCAAGGTGGGCGAGGGCTGTCTGGAATTCTCGGCGGAAGAGCAGAACTATATGCGGCACATCGCCGGGCGGGGCGATGAAGTCTCCATGCTGGCCAGAGGCATCACGGAGACCGTGGCGAACCTCAAGAGGATGTTTGACGACGTCCGCAAGCGCACCGAAGAGGCGGAAGAGGCCTCCAAGGCATCGCAGGAGGCCATGCAGCGGGCCGAGGCTGCCGCCGAGGAAGCCCGCAACGCCAAGCGTGAAGGCATGCTGGCTGCCGCCGATCAGCTGGAGCATATCGTCAACGTCATCTCCTCCGCGGCAACGCAGCTCTCGTCTCAGATCGAGCAGTCCAACCATTCGGCTACCGAATCGTCCACGCGCCTTTCCGAAGCCGCTACGGCCATGAACGAGATGAACGCCACCGTGCAGGAAGTGGCCAAGAATGCCGGCAGCGCCTCGCAGATGTCCGGCGAGACGCGCCACAAGGCCAGCGCGGGGGCGGATATCGTGCGTAACGCGCTGGAGAGCATCCAGCGGGTGCATGAGGTCTCCCTGGCGCTCAAGACGGATATGGCCCAGCTTAATACGCATGCGCAGGCCATCGACCAGATCATGGGCGTCATCTCCGACATTGCGGACCAGACCAACCTTCTCGCGCTCAATGCCGCCATTGAGGCGGCCCGTGCGGGCGAGGCCGGACGCGGTTTTGCCGTGGTGGCGGACGAAGTGCGCAAGCTGGCGGAAAAGACCATGTCCTCCACCGCGGACGTGGGCAACGCCATACGCGCCATCCAGGAAAGCACGGGCAAGAGCTCCGCTGCGGTGGAGCGCGCCGTGAAGGAAGTGGAACAGGCCACGGAATTCGCCAATCAGTCGGGCAGCGCCCTGGAAGGCATCGTGCAGGATGCGGACAGGACGGCGGATCAGGTCAGCGCCATCGCCGCGGCCAGCGAAGAGCAGTCCGCAGCCAGCGAGGAGATCAACCGCTCCATCCTCGAGGTCAACGACATGTCCGCGCAGTCCGCGCAGGCCATGAGCGAGGCGGCGCAGGCGGTCGCCGACCTGGCCCGTCAGGCGCAGGAGCTTTCCGCGCTCATCGAGCAGATGAAGCAGGCGTAACGACGCAGCAACGCAACAACGCAGCAAGAGCGTTCCGCCTCAGGAAAAGGCGAAGCGAGAGGCGGCGGCACAGCGCCGCCCGGCCCGAACTGAGCGGAACTCCACGGCTTTGCCGTGATACGCCAGCCCCTGCGAGGCGGAACGCAAAGCGGCTCAAACAAAAAATACGCCAAAAGAACGGGCCCTTTTCCCAGCCGGGAAGGGGCCCGTTTTCATATGGTTTTCGGCAGCGAGCAGGATGGTGGCCGTGTCCGGCAGCTTCTGACGCAAGAAAATGCCCGGCAGAGCGCCGCCCAGCCCACCGTGAGCGGAAAAAATACGGTTTTGCCGCAAGACGGCCGGTAAACGCGTGCTGGGAAAGGGATGGGGGAGAGGGGCTTTCCCCTCAAGCAGGCAGCAAATAGTGTTGACACGCCCTGATCCGCCGCAGGGGACAGGCTGCACATCCTGCATTTTCGGGGATGAAAAAAATGCTGCCCGGCACCGGGAACATACGATCTCCCTGTGCCGGGCATGCGCGTATCCACTTCCCGCCCCTGTGCAGGAAGGGCACGCGTGTCATCGGAGTCCGCTAGGTATACTGCGGTTCGATTTCCTTGATGATCTGGAAGCCCTTCATGGCCTTGACCGTTCCGGCGATGCCTTCGTACTTCTTGACGCCGGCCACGGTGCAGGGCAGCAGGTCCTCCACGTCCGTATCCAGCACGAGCACGTCGCCCACCTGCATGCGCAGGAGCTGATTGCCGGTGATGGTGGTGCTGCCGAAGTGGATCTTAAGATCCACCGGCGTTTCCATGAGGCGTTCCTTGAGGCGAGCCACCCAGGCGTGGTCGATTTCCAGACGTTCCGTCTGGAAGCTGGCGTGCAGCTTGGAGCGGATAGGTTCGATGGTGGCGTAGGGCAGACAGATGATCATGGAGCCGAGCGCCGTGTCCAATTCCACTTCAAAGGTGATGACCACCACCACGTCGCTGGGCGGTACGATGGCTGCGAACTGCGGATTGATCTCGCTGCGGACGAGCTCCAGCTTCACGTCATGCACGGGCCGCCAGGACTCTTCCATATTTTCCAGCGCGATCTTGACGATGCGGTCCACCACCGCCTGCTCGATGCGGGTGAATTCACGCCCTTCGATCTTGGGCTGGGAACCGGCCCCGCCGAAGATGTTCTCCACCAGAGCGAAGACCAGCCGCGAGTCCACCACCATGATGGCATTGCCGCGCAGAGGGTCCATCTTGAAGATGTTGATGGAGGTCGGCACGGGCAGGGAACGCATGAATTCCCCGAACTTGGTCATGTCGATGGAGATGGGGTTCAGCTCCACGCGCTTGCGCACGGCATTGGAAAGGCCGTTGGTGCAGAGGCGGGCAAAACGGTCATTGACGATTTCCAGAACGGGCATGCGCCCGCGGATGATGCGGTCCTGATTGGCGAGGTCAAAGGCGACGACGCCGTCGGCGTCCTCGTCGGGCATGTCCATTTCGCTTTCGATGTCGCCGCCGGAAAGGCCGCGCAGCAGGGCATCCACTTCATCTTGTGCCAGTACCTTGTTCATGTCTCCCCCGTTACGGCAGAATCTTGACGAAATGCGGCTTGAATGTTGCAAAATCGGGGCCAAAATGCAAGCCCCTTTTGTCGTGTCCGGGGAGCGGCAGGCGCGCTTGCCTTGCCGCCCGTCTTGCGGCACTCTGCCCGCATGGAGATCATGCTTGAAAATCGTGCGGATGCCGGGACCGGCGTCCGCAGACTGGAAGCCGTGGCCGGCACGCCGCTGTCCCGCACGCTCTGGCTGTCCGGGCTGTTGCCCGCGCAGGCCATGTGTTCCGGGCTGGGGCGCTGCGGCCGCTGCCGTGTGCGTTTTTGCGAGGCTGCGGACTGTCCGCCCGCCTTGCCGGAAGAGGAAGAGATCCTCGGCGACGAGGCCGTGGCCGCCGGCTGGCGGCTGGCCTGCCGCCGTCAAGTCCCTGACGTGGCCTGCCTGCGTCTGGAAGTGCCCGTCCCCTTTGCCGTTGCCGCGCCGTCCGCGCCGGAGGCGGCCTCCGAGGGCGTGGCGGCGGCCCTGGGCGTGGATCTGGGGACGACCTCCGTCTACTACCGCGCCGTCCGTCAGGATGACGGCAGTCTGCTGGCCGAGGGGCACTTCCTCAATCCGCAGGCCGGAGCCGGGGCGGACGTCATGTCCCGGCTGGCGGCGGCCCGACAGGCGGGCATGGCGGAAAAACTTGCCGCCCTCGCGCGCGAGGCGGTACGCGAGGGCCTGACGGCGGCATGCGCCGCCGGGGGGCGGGTGGACGTCGTGTGCGTGGCGGCCAATACGGCCATGACGGACATCCTGCTGGAGCGTTCCGTGGAGGGGCTGTGCGCCGCGCCCTATCGTCTGGACTATGCGGGGCACGACACGGCCGGTCTGCCGGACCTGCCGCCCGTGTACATCCCTCCGCTCATGGCGCCCTTCGTGGGCGGCGACATCTCGGCCGGGCTGGCCGCGCTCATGGCGGCGGGGACGCCCCGTCCCTTCGTGCTGGCCGACCTGGGCACCAATGGCGAGCTGGCCCTGCTGGATGCCGAGGACCGTCTGTATCTCGTCAGCGTGCCGCTGGGGCCCGCGCTGGAAGGCATCGGGCCGGAATGCGGCCTTCAGGCCGGACCGGAGAGCATCACGGAATTCCGTCTCTCGCCGCAGGGCCTCGTGGGATCGAGCTCGCTGGCCCGCACGCCCGCGCCGCGTTTCGAGGGCATCAGCGCCACGGGTTATCTTTCCCTGCTTTCTCTGCTGCGGCAGACCGGGCTCATGGATGCGGAAGGGCATTTTACGCCGGATTCCGCCACTATGCCGCTGGCCCGGCGGCTGGCCGGGGATCTGACCCGGCGGCACGGGCATCCCTGCCTGCGTCTGCCCTACGGACTGTATCTGACGGCGCAGGATGTGGAAGAGCTGCTCAAGGTCAAGGCGGCTTTCTCTCTGGCGCTGCACAGCCTGCTTGCGGCCGCCTCTCTGCCGCCTGCCGGTCTGGCCTGTCTTTGCCTGGCCGGGGCGCTGGGGGAACATGTGCCCGTGGAGCATCTGGAACGGCTGGGTTTCGTGCCGCAGGGGCTGGGCGCGCGCATACGGGCCGTGGGCAATGCGTCGCTGGACGGGGCCGTCCTGCTGGCCCGCTGCCCAGAGCAGCGCGAGAGCCTGGCCCGCCGCTGCGCGGGCGCGCAGGTGATCCCTCTGGCCGAAGCGCCGGATTTCCATCAGCAGTATCTGCGCCATATGCGCTTTGGAGTTGCCTGATATGACACGACACGCACAGCGCCGCGCGCCGGGCGGAAAGCCCCGCGGCGGAGCGGAAAGGAAAGCGCGGCAGCGCGAAGACTGGCTGGAAGACGAGGATCTTCCCGTTCTGGATGAGAATCTGCTCCTGCTGGATGATCCGGCAGGCTCCGCCCGGCAGCGGCGGGGAAAGCGGCCCCCGCGCGAAGACGCGTCGCGGGAAGCCGAACGACCTGTCGGGGCCGAGCAGGCACGCGGGCAGGGCAGGCAGCCGTCAGCTCCCGCCCGGGAACGGACGGAGCAGGATCGGGACGGCCGCCCCGCGCGGACGTTCCGCAACGACGGCCGCCGTGCCGGGGGCGACGGCTCCGGCCGTGCGCACGCCGGCGGATACCGGCGGGAAAAGGGCCGTAACGACGCCTCTGCTGCGGAGGCGGCCAGTGGGCGGCATTTTGCCGGGCGCGGCGAAGGGCGGCCTGCCGCCGGCGCACGTCCTGAACGACGGCCATCCAAGCCGCGCGTCCCGCAGCAAGAGCGCTGGCAGCTGGTCTCACCCTTGTTGCCGGAGCCGGACGCCGCCCTGCGTGAAGGGCTGGATCTGCTCGGGGCGGCGCTGGCGCGGATCCGTCCGCTTGCCGCGGCCCATGCCCGCAGTCTGCCGCAGGACGTGGCGGCGCTCTCCCGCCTGCTGACCGTGGAGCGGGCGCACCTGCATCAGCCGTACTGGGCCTCGCCCGCGCTGATCAGCGCCTACCTCTATTATTTTTTGCCGTGGAATGTCCTGCGGCAGGCACGGCTGCTCTCCGCCCTGCCGCTGCCTGATCCCCGCATCTGGCTGGAGCAGGGGAGGCGGCCGCTGCTTTTGGACATGGGCTCCGGGCCGCTCAGTCTGCCCATAGCGCTCTGGTTGGCGCGTCCCGAATGGCGGGCATTGCCGCTTAGCGTGCTGGCGCTGGATGCGTCCTCGCAGCCGCTGGAATTGGGGCGGGAGCTGCTGCGCGCGCTGGCCGAGATACAGGGGCGGTCCGCATGGGAGATCCGCACGGTACGGGCCCCGCTGGGGCAGGCGGCGCGACAGCTTGCCCGTACGGCCGGACAGCGCCCCCGCGCCTCTGCGGAGGGGGAGGCCCCGGCGCTCTGGCTGGCTTCGGCGGCCAATGTGCTCAATGAGATGCTTTCCGGCGGCGGAGCCGGGCGCACGGGACGGCGTGACGGCGTTTCCGCCTGGGAGGCTGACGACGATACGGCCACGCCGGGCGATCTGCGCGAGGACAGCCTCTTCGGCCAGCGGCTGGAAAGCGTGCTGGACAGTCTCGAGGAGGTGCTGGAAGGTGGCGCGCCTTCGCTGCCTGCCTCGCTGCTGGTGGTGGAACCGGGGACCCGCCTGGGCGGGACGGCCATCATGCGTTTGCGCGGGGCGGCGCTGGAGCGCGGTCTCGTGCCGCTGGCCCCCTGCACCCATGCGGCGGACTGCCCGCTGGAGCGGGGCCGCAGCGGCCGTGGCTGGTGTCACATGACCTTTGACTGCGCCGGTGCGCCGGACTGGCTGGTGCAGCTTTCCGAAGCGGCGGGACTGGCCAAGGACAGCCTGAGCCTTGCGCCGCTCCTCCTCTCCACGGCGGCGGAGACCGTGCAGGACGGACTGGATGCGCGCGAGGCCGAAGCGGCGGGTGCTGACGGGCTCCTGGCGCGGGCCGCGCTGCGGGTGCTCTCCGCGCCCTTTGCGGTGCCCGGTCTGCCGGGCCGGGCGCGCTACGCCTGCGGCGTGGGCGGTCTGGCTCTGCTGGGGGATGCGGAATGCCTGCCCTCCGGGGGGCTGGTGGAGGCCCAGATCCCGGAACAGCCCCGTTTTGACCGGCGCAGCGGCGCTCTGCTCCTGCTGCCGGAGACGGAAGCTCCCGAAGAAGCCGCGCCTGCCTCCCGGCCGTCGGAAAAGCCTTTCGGACGGCAGAGGCGCGAACGCCGGCCGGACCACGGCGAACGTTCCGTGCAGGAAAGGCCGGAGCATGCCGGGCAGCGCAAGCCGAAAGAAGGCCGTCCGTATCCTTCCGCCCGGCAGACGCCGCGCGGCCCCAGGACTGAGCGGCAGGATCACGGCCGCCGCCCGGAGCGGACGGCCGGAGACCGTCCGCCACGCCGCAAGCCGTCGTGAAGTTCGACGGTGACCTAAGCGCACCCGTCAGTGCAGATAAGGACGACAAACGCCCGCCGGAACTTCCGGCGGGCGTCGCGTTTCGTGTGATGCTGACGATTTTTTGATTTGTTTGGGGGGAAGGGGAACCCCTCGCTCTGCTGTCGATGCCTGTAAGGCCTTACGGCCTAACAGGCACGGCCCTGCGGGCCGCCTTTCGGTCGCCGCCGGCGCGGGAGGGCCCAGCCTTTTCACAGCGGAGCGAGAAAAGGCGTTCCCGTCATTCTTCCCCCCAAGCCCCCCATCCCTTCCCCAGCGCGCTTTTACCAGGGAAAAAGGCAGGGACCGGCGGAAACTTCACCCAAAAAGCAAGCAAAGTTGTCCAGTGGATTTTCTTTATATGTTGAAATGATTGTGAAATTTTTTGTAGGCCCTCCCTGGGTGGTGCAGGAGCTTTACAGGCATCTACAAAAGAGGGACTTCCCCCTCAAAAAACATAATGAGTCCTGAGCCTAGAACGGGGCCGGGCGGCCCTCGTCGGCTTCCACCAGTTCGCGCAAGGCGCGGAGGTTTTCCTGGGCTTCTTCAGGCGTCAGGGAGTGCAGGGCGAAGCCGGCATGGACGATGACGTAGTCGCCTACACGTGGTTCTTCAGGCAGCAGCATCATGGAGGCCGTGAGATAGGTCTCGCTGGAGCCGACCCGCACGCGGGCCATGCCGGCATCCTGCAATTCCACTATCTGGGCCGGAATGGCAAGGCACATAGGGCAAGTCCTCCCGGCAAGGGAGGGCGCGGACGGCCGCGCCCCCCGCAAGGGATGCTATTTCTTTCTCCGCCGCCGTTCGCCGTCGCCGGGGCGGTAGAGGATGAGGTTCCAGAACAGGACATACAGGGGCAGAGTCACGAACATGAGCAGGTAAGCCCATTCCTTGGTCTGCAGGAAGTACTGATAGAAGGTCTCGAATTGCATGGAGCCTCCCTAGCCGTGGTGCCGGAAGTTCGGGTGCTCGTACAGCACCGGCATGTGGTAGACGATGAAGCGGTAGACCGTGATGATCAGCGTGACGATGAAGACGGACACCGTGATCTCGTGCCAGCTCGGGAAGTAGCGCTCGGCCGCGGGCAGATGCCAGTTGAAGGCGATGATGCTCACGTTGAAGCGGTTGAAGATGATGCCCAGCACCGTGATGATGGACGCGATCTGGCAGATGTGCTCGTTGCCGTCACGCGCCCCCTTGGCGTAGACGAGGGCGGGCAGCAGGACGAAGCCGAACATCTCCACCAGCCAGAGCACGCCGTAGCCCGAGAAGAGATAGCCCATGTTGTTCTGGACGATCATATCGATGAGCTTGAGCATGAAATAGCCCATGAGGATGAAGGAGGCCGCCCGGCTGAAGCTCAGGGTGACGAGCTTGGAGTCCTTGGCGTGGTTGGTGTCCATGTAGAACTGCAGGCCCTTGTGGGTCAGCATGCCTTCAAAGATGACCATGGACGCCCCGGCAGCCATGGAGCTGACGAAGAAGAACATGGGCATGAAGGGCGAGTACCAGAGCGGATGCAGCTTGCCGGGCGCGATGAGGAAGAGCGAGCCCAGCGAGGACTGGTGCAGGGTGGAGAGCGTCACCCCGAAGATGGTCAGCAGGATGACGGTCTTGGTGATGAGTTTGTGGAAGAAGCGCAGCACCGGGAAGCGGTGGGCGAGCCATTCGATGGGCATGACGGAGAACTCGCAGAAGAGCACCGTCACATAGGTGGCCACGCACAGGCCCACCTCAAAGAGCACGGAGGTCGTGCCGGGGTAGAAGAAGGCGTAGGGCAGGCGCAGCGGATGGCCGAGGTCGTAGTGCAGGGCGACCACCACGAAGAAATAGCCCAGGAAGGCCGTGGTGACCGCCGGACGCACGGCCGAATGGAAGCGTTTGAGGCCGAGCACGTAGCAGGCGACCGTGGTGAAGTAGCCTCCGGCGGCCAGCGCCACGCCGCAGAGCAGGTCGAAGCCGATCCAGATGCCCCACGGGTAGTTGTCGTCAAGGTTGGAGACCGCGCCGATGCCCAGGGTGAAGCGCATGACCGTCACCACCAGCCCCACGGCAAGGATGATATAGGTGATGATGTTCCCCGGAGTCAGCCGGAAGAACGGGGTCAGATTGAGCATCTGATCCCGCGTGGGCATGGGGATGTCGTAATGTTCGGCCATTAGTGATCCTCCTTGCGGGCAAAGCGGCTGGCGTCCAGCGCGGCCTGGCGGCGTTCTTCCACGGCATCTTCGAGGGCCTGGCGGGCCACTTCCGCGGCCTCGGGGCCCTGCTGCTGCTCGATGCGGCGTACGGCGTCATCCATGGCGGCGGCCATATCCTGCCGCACGGCGGCGCGCATGATCTTGTTGCGCATCTCGTTGCGGGCCTCGCGGCTCTTGCTGATGCCGTACAGGCCGCCGAAGAGGATGGGCCAGAAGGCGACGATGAGCGGCACCGTGCCGAGTGCGCCGTAGGTCAGCTCGCCCATGGGCTGGGTGCCGAGATGAGTGTCCAGGCCGATGGCGTGCATGACGTCCGTAGCGCCGGCCGCTCCCACATCGGCTTTGCCGGCCGTTTCTTTCGAGGCCGGGGCCAGCACCATCCAGGCCGTGCCGCCGGCGTCCCATTCCCCGTAGATATAGTCCGTGTAGCGGCCGGGGTTCTCCTCGATGCGCCGCCGGGCCAGGCGGATAAGGTCGCTGCGGCGGCCGAAGGTCAGGGCGTCCATGGGACAGGCCTCCACGCAGCCGGGCAGCTCGCCCTTGTCGAGGCGGGGCTTGCAGAAGGTGCATTTCTGCACCAGCGGATCGAAGGGCTCGTCGTACTGGAAGCCCGGGATGTAGAAGGGACAGGCGATCATGCAATAGCGGCAGCCCACGCACTGGGAGCCGTTATAGGTGACGCTGCCGTCAGGGTTCTTGGTGAAGCACTTGGCGAAGCAGGCCGAAGCGCAGGCGGGCTCGTTGCAGTGGAAGCACTGCGATTTGCGGAAATAGGGCTTGTCGTCGATGGTGTACTGATTGACGACCGTCCATTGATAGGCCGAGGTGCGCCGGCGAACGCCGAGCACGTCCAGATCGTCAAAGGCTTCTTTGGGCTGCGGCAGGGAGTTGACGGCATTGCAGGCCTCTTCGCACTGGCGGCAGCCGATGCAGCGCGTCACGTCGTGCAGGACGCCGTAGCTGTCCTCATAACCCGGAAAGACATGGGCCTTGGCCGCGGCCGCGCCGGGCGCGGCCAGAGCGCCGCCGACGCCGGCCGTTCCCAGCAGGGCAAGGAATTTTCTGCGGTTCATGCGTGCGTCCTCCTATTGCCCTTCGCCGGTGAGCGGCTTGTGGCAGCCGGCGCAGGATGTCTTGAGCGGACGGGCGACCTTCATGCCGTCATGACAGCCCATGCATTGCAGATGGTAGGCGGCCTTGAGGCTGGGGGTGCCGGGATTGGCCGGGTCGATGCGCGCGGCATGGCAGCTGGCGCAGGACGGCGGCGTGGCCGACGGCGGGCTGTTGTGGTGGCAGGCCGTGCAGAGAGAGGCCGGGTCCTTGTGGAAGGCGGCGGCCAGCTTGTCGTCCTGGATGCGGCGCATGAGCGAGGCCACGTGCCGACGATGGTTGAAATAGTTGGGCCCGAACTTGTCGGACAGGCTGTCGAGGCGGATACGGCTGGGCAGCAGTTCCGGCCGCAGCGGGGTGGCGTACTGCTTTTCCAGGACGGTGCGGGCGGCCAGTTCGTCCCGTTCTTCGTCCGGCAGGGCGCCGGAAGCCGCCTGCTGCAGCTGCTGCGCGCTCATGGCGGGCGTCACGCTGTGACAGACGCTGCACCAGCGGTCATCACGGGCCGGCTTGGCGATGCTGTGACAGCCCGCGCATTCCCGCCGCTTGAGCTGCTGCTCATGACAGCTCACGCAGCTTTGCGGCGTGGGCCCGTCGGTGCGGGGCGCGATATTGGTGGCGTGCATGGCGCGTTCGAGGGTGATGTACTTGCCTTCCGCCGAGCCCTTGAGGGTGTGGCAGTCGCTGCATTTCTGCGGGTCGCCCGTATGGTGGCAGACGGTGCAGTCCTCGATCTTGCGTTCGTGGATCAGGTGGTTGAAGACCACGGGCTTCATGCTGCCCACGGCCTTCTTGTCGCCGCCGGGCAGCATCATAATGGCTGTTGGTGCGCCGCTGTCCGTCGCTTCCAGCTCATCGACGGCGGCCGCCTGCGCTCCGGCAGGCGGGAGACAGGCAAGGCTCAGCAGGAGCAGCAGGCCTGTCAGGGGGAAAAGAGTGTGCCTCATAAGCGTTTCCTTGTGGCAGTGCCGCGTGCCGGCCATTCGGCGACGGCCTGCGATAGGGGATGCTCCCGGAGCCGCTGCGCCTGCGGCGGGAAAACGTTCCGCCGTGAGCGCGGCCGGGGGCAAGGGACGGGCGGATAGTCTGCCCGGGGCCGCTGGCGTCATGCGTTTTACGGCACAACGCACGACTAGGGTACGCGCAGGCCGCGGGGGCGTCAAGGCAAGAGAAGGGACAACGTGCGCAACTGCACGGCAGGGCGCTCAGGTCAAGGCCTCCCGTACGCGGCGCAGCAGCTCCGCCGTCTCGCCGGGGGGCACGGGGATGGCCTCCCGGCGGCCGCGAAACCAGGTGAGCTGGCGTTTGGCGTAGGCGCGCGTATGGCGCAGCCAGAGGGCGCGGCAGTCCGCAAGCGACAGCTCGCCCCGCAGATGCGCCAGCACCTCGGCGCAACCGATGCCGGACCAGCCGGGCGCGGCGGGATCGTCGTTGCGGCGGCGGGCGGCGCGGGCCTCCTCCAGCGCGCCTCCGACCAGCATCAGGTCGATGCGGCGGGCAAGGCGCGGCTCCAGCCAGTCCAGCGTGGGGGTCAGTGAGAACAGGGGGCCGGCGCAGAGCGGCGCGCTCATGGCGTGCTCATGCCACCAGCTGAACGGCTTGCCCGTGGCGTCCCGCACTTCGAGGGCCCGCACGATGCGCTGCCGGTCATGGGGATGGACGCGGGCCGCGTAGGCCGGGTCAAGGCGGCTCAGTTCGGCGTGCAGACGCTCCGGCCCTTCTTCGGCAAGGCGTTGCGTCCAGCGGGCGCTGATCTCCGGCGCGACGGGCGGGATGTCCGCGATGCCGCGCAACAGGGTCTGGAAATACAGCCCCGTGCCGCCTACCAGCAGGGCGCGCTTGCCCCTCTCGTGCAGGCGGCGCACGGCGTCCGCCGCCATCTCGGCCCAGCGTCCGGCGCTGATCCTGGCCTCGGTGGGCAGGAAGCCGTACAGATGATGCGGGCAGGCCGCGCGCTCCTCCGCCGAGGGCTGGGCGGTGATGCAGGGGAAGTCGGCGTAGACCTGCCGGGAATCGGCATTGACGATCTCCGCATCCAGCGCCTGGGCCAGCTCGATGGCGGCCGCCGTCTTGCCGCAGCCCGTGGGCCCGGCAAGGCAGATGACGGGCAGGGGCGCGCTCATGCCTTGTCCGGCAGGCGGAAGCCGCCAAAGGGGGCCGAAAGGCAGGGGGTGCCCTGCCGCACCTCGCCGCGGGCGCTCTTTTCCTCAAGGCGCAGCCGGACATTCTCCGGCACGAGCCCCTGGATGTCCGCCCCGTGGCTGGCCGCGGCCTTGACGATGGTGGAGCTGATGAACAGCCACTGGTAGTCCGTCATGAGGAACACGGTCTGGATATGCCGTTGCAGGCGACGGTTCATGAGCGCGAGCTGGAACTCGTATTCAAAGTCGCTGACCGCCCGCAGCCCGCGCAGGATGGCGCAGGCCCCGCGCCGGGAGGCATATTCCACCGTGAGGCCGGAAAAGGGTTCCACGAGCACCCTTTCCTCGTCGGCAAGGGCCTCACGGGCCATCTCCACCCGCTCCTCCTGCGAGAAGAGCGGCTTCTTGGGGGTGTTGTCGGCCACGGCGACGATGATCTGGTCAAAGACTTCCAGGCCGCGGCGGATGAGGCCCATGTGACCATTGGTCAGGGGATCGAAGGTTCCGGGATAGAGGGCTGTCTTCATGCGTTTGTCCAGATGAGGATACGGGTCTGGCCGAAATGGCGTTCCGTCAGCAGCTCCAGTCCGTCAGGCGCTTTGACGGCGGCATCCAGCTCCACTTCGGCGGCGATGAAGGCTTCGGGCGCCAGCCAGCCGCGTTCGGTAAGGCCGGTCAGCGCCATGTTGCACAGGTTTTTGTGATAGGGCGGGTCCAGGAAGACGAGGCCGAAGGGGAAGCGCGGCGGCCGCAGCAGGGTCTTGCGCACGTCTTCCCTGACCAGGCGGGCCCGCTCGCCGAGGCCGAGCTCTTCGATGTTGCGGGCCAGGCAGCGGGCGGCCGCGGCGGACTGCTCCACCAGCAGGGCCTCCTGTGCGCCGCGGCTCAGGCATTCGAAGGCCAGGCTGCCGCTGCCGGCAAAGAGATCCAGCACCCGCAGGCCGTCCCAGACGAGGCCGCGCGCTTCCAGCATGGAAAAGAGCGCCTCGCGGGTCTTGCCCATGGCCGGGCGGTAGCCTTCGCCTTCCACGGTCTTCAGGCGGCGTCCGCCCAGAGTTCCGGCAATGATTCGCATGGTGATGTCTTCTGCTCCGACTGAATGCTGTCTGTTCGTTGCGTGGCGGCAGGGACCGGGCCGGGGGAAGGGCGGCAGGCCCGGCAGGGGGCCACGCCGCCGCTTCCCGTACGGCCGAAAACGATCCGTACCGTCCTTTCAGTTTGAGACGCTTTGCGCCTCAAACCATACGGCCTGTCGTTTCGCGGAAAAACGCGGTTTTTCCGCTCACGTTGGGCCGGGCGGCGCTGTGCGGCCGCCTCGCGTTCTATTTTTTTAAAGATGAAACGCTCTACATGCGCGAGATAAGACGGGTAAGGGCGTAATCCATCTTTTCCAGCGCGTCCTGCATGTCGGTCTGTTCCACCCACGGACGCTGTTCCAGATCGGCCAGACGGTCCTTGAACATGCCCCACTTGCGTTCCACTTCGCTGGTGAGGAAGTCCCAGTCCACGCGGGGATGGGCCTTGGCCTCGTGCAGCACGGTCTGACGCACCTCGCTGCCTTCCAGCATCATCTCTTCGAGATAGGCGGGGACGAGGGGCGTGATGCCGAACTGTTCCTTGATGAGTCCGGCGAGGATGCCCTGCGCCTTTTCTTCGCCATGCACCAGTACGACCTGGCTGCCCTGCGCCGCCAGCGGCTTGAGCCAGTCCAGCAGCTGGGACTGCCCGGCATGGGCGGAGAAGCCGCCGATGGTGTAGATGCGGGCCGCCACTTCCATGTCTTCGCCGAAGAGGGTGATGGTCTTGGCCTTGTCCACGATCTTGCGGCCTGGCGTGCCCACGGCCTGATAGCCCACGAAAACGATGCTCGCGCCCGGCCGCCAGATGTTGTGCTTGAGGTGATGCTTGATGCGGCCGGCGTTGCACATGCCGCTGGCGGAGATGACCACGGCCGGGCCCTTGTAGTCGTTGATGGCCTGGGATTCCGCCACATTGAGCGTGTAGCGCAGGTTGGGCAGCTCGAAGGGGTCCTCACCCTTGTTCAGCAGGCGGGTGGCGTCCTCGTCGAAAAGATCGCGGTTGCGCTTGAAGACCTCGGTGGCGCGGATGGCCAGCGGGCTGTCCACGAAGACCGGCATGTCGTCGGGCAGTTTGCCCTGGCTGCGGAGCACATGCAGGCAGTAGAGGATCTCCTGCGTCCGCTCCACGGCAAAGGCGGGGATGATGACCTTTTCCCCCTTGCCGTAACTGTAGGCGATGGCCTCGGCCAGTTCGGCGTCGCTGGTGCTCTCGTTCTTGTGGTTGCGGTCGCCGTAGGTCGATTCCATGAAGATGTAGTCGGCCTGGGGCGGCGTTTCGGGGTCGCGCACGATGAGCGCCTGCGGACGGCCGATGTCCCCGGAGAAGATGAGGCTCGTGGTCTTGCCGTCCTCGTGGGCCTCGATGCGCAGCGTGCCGGAACCGAGGATATGGCCGGCGTCATAATAGGTGACCTTGATGCCGGGAGCGGGCTCGAATTGGCTATGGTACTCCACGGTGTGCAGGAGCTCGTTGGTCTTGAGGGCGTCCTCGGTGGTGTAGAGGGCCTCCGGCGGGTTGCTGAGGCCGCGGCGGCTGAATTTCTTGGCTTCCCACTGGGCTTCCATCTCCTGGATGTGGGCGCTGTCCTGCAGCATGAGTTCCAGCAGTTCGCCGGTGGCGCGGGTGCAGTAGATGGGCCCCGTGTAGCCCTCCTTGACCATGAGCGGCAAAAGCCCCGAATGGTCGATGTGGGCATGGGTCACCAGGATGAAGTCCAGCGCTTCGGGGCGGTAGACCGAGGCGTCCCGGTTGCGTTCTTCGATGGCCTTGTTGCCCTGATGCATGCCGCAGTCCACGCAGAAGCGCTTGCCGCAGGCCTCGATGACATAGCAGGAACCGGTGACGGTCTGCGCCGCCCCCAGAAATTGTACCTTCATGTAGAGCTCCTTTGGGTAAGGATGGACGCGGCGCAGGCGCCGCATGAGGTCATTTCCTACTATGCCCCGCTTCCGGCGCAAGCGCAAGGCTCGGCAAAAATTGCCGCTTTGACGCAAGGGCGCTTGGCAAGTATACTATCCGCAAACCCGGCGCCGACCCGCCGGTCAAAGGAGAACATCATGCCCGAAGTGCGACAGAATATCCTGGACGACATGACTTCCGTCACCTCGGAGTCCTGGCGGACCTTCCGCATCATGGCCGAGATGGTGGAAGCGCTCGACAAGCTCAACCACCTTTCCATGAACTGCATCTCCATCTTCGGTTCGGCCCGCGCCACGCCGGATTCGCAGGTCTACAAGGATGCGGAGAAAATCGCCTCCCTGCTGGTCAAGAAGGGCTTCGGCATCATCACCGGCGGCGGGCCCGGCATCATGGAGGCGGCCAACAAGGGCGCGAGCGAGGCGGGCGGGGAGTCCGTCGGCCTGCATATCGAGCTGCCGCACGAGCAGGGTTGCAACGCCTATGTGAAGACCCGCTGCAATTTCAACTACTTCTTCATCCGCAAGCTCATGTTCGTGAAGTACGCCATGGCCTATGTGGTCATGCCCGGCGGCATGGGCACCATCGACGAGCTTACCGAAGCCTTCGTGCTGGCCCAGACAGGGCGCATCCGGCCCTTCCCCATCATCCTTTACGACGGGCAGTACTGGAGCGGCCTGCTGGACTGGCTGCGCGGCGCCATGACCGAGGGCGGCTACATCAGGGCCGAGGAGGTGGACAGGCTGCTGACCGTCTGCGACACGCCTGAAGAAGTCGTTGACCATCTGTGCAAGATCGTCATCCTGTAGGATATGCGGCGGCATGGACCGCCGGCCTCGACCCGCGGCCCATGCCCTGCCTCGGCCCCCGGCCTGATCCGCCGCCCGGCTGGACATGGGAGGACCTCATGCTGCGGGCCCTGTGCCAGGCCCGGCTGGCGGCGGAAGCGGGCGAGGTCCCCGTGGGGGCGGTGCTGGCCGCGCCTGACGGGCGACTGCTGGCCGAGGCGCACAATGCGCCCCTGCGGGGGCATGACCCCACGGCGCATGCCGAAGTGCTGGCCCTGCGTCAGGCCGGAGCCGCGCTGGGCAATTACCGGCTGGGCGGCTGCGTGCTGGTGGTGACGCTGGAGCCCTGCGCCATGTGCGCCGCAGCGCTGGTCCATGCCCGTCTGGCCGGCGTGGTCTACGGGGCCGCGGACCGTCTGGCCGGGGCGGTCTCCTCCTGCGCGGAGCTGCTGGATGCGCCGTTCTTCAATCATCGCGTCTGGCATATGGGCGGCATCCGTTCCGCGGACTGCGCCGCCCTGCTGCGCGACTTTTTCGCCCCCCGGCGGCTGCCCGGCGGGGAAGCGTCCCCGGCGTGCTGGAAAGGGGAGGGCAGCCATGCTTGAGATCATCATCTTCTGCTCCGGAGCGCTGGTCATGGTGCTGGAAATGGTGGGGGCCCGCGTGCTGGCGCCCCATGTGGGCACCTCGGCCGTGGTCTGGACGAGCCTCATCGGCGTGGTGCTGGCCTGTCTGGCGGTAGGCGGCTATCTGGGCGGACGGCTGGCGGACAGACGGCTCTCCCGGCGGACGCTGGCCGGGCTGCTGGCCTGCTGCGCCGCAAGCTGCGCCCTGACGGCGCTTTTCCATCAGGCCGTCGGCGAGGCGGCCGGCCGGCATATCCGCAGCCTGCAATGGGCCGCCGTGGCCGCCGCCCTGGGGATCTTCGCCCTGCCCGGCCTCTGCCTCGGCATGGTGAGCCCCTACATCATACGCCTGCGCATGGCCTCGCTGGAGACGGCCGGGGCGACCGTGGGCCGGCTCTATGCGCTGTCCACGGTGGGCAGCATCGCGGGGACGTTCCTGGGGGGCTTCATCCTCATCTCCTGGTGGCCGGGCAGCGTCATCCTCTGGGGGGTGGCGCTGGGCATGGGCGTGCTCTCCCTGCTGGCGGACCGGACGCGCCCGTGGAAACGCCTGCTGCTCCTCCTGCTGCTGGCGGCGCTGGCGCTCTGGAGCACCGGCCGGGCGCAGCAGGGCGAGTGGCGGCTGGTGGAGAGCCCCTACAACAGCATCCGCATCATGGACGGCGTGGATGGTTCCCGCCCCGTGCGTCTGGTGGCCACGGACCCCGGCTTCCATCAGTCGGGCATGTACCGGGACGCGCCGTCCGAACTGTACGCGCCCTATACCCGCTATTATGCGCTGGGCCCGCTGGTCGTGCCGCAGGCCCGCCGCATCCTCATGCTGGGGGGCGGCGGCTATTCCGTGCCCAAGTGGCTGTTGTCGGGCGGGGCGGGGCTGCCCGCCGAAAGCCTGCACTGTACCGTGGTGGAGCTGGACCCGGCCATGACGCAGGTCGCCCGTGATTACTTTGCCCTGCCCGTCAACGACCCGCGCCTGCGCATCGTCCATGCCGACGCCCGCGCTTTTCTGGAGCGACAGCGGGAGCGGTACGATCTGGTCTTTGTGGATGTCTTCAATTCCTGCTATTCCGTCCCCTTCCATATGGGCACCTGCGAGGCGGCGGCCCGCATGCGGGACGCGGTGGCGCCGGGAGGGGCGTTGATCATGAACGTCATCGGCGCGGCGCAGGGCAAGGACGCCGCCCTTTTCCAGAGCATCTACAAGGCCTTGCGCACGGCCTTTGCCGAGGTGCACGTGTTTGGCGTGGGCAATCCCTACCGGCCGGAGACCCTGCAGAACCTCATGCTGCTGGCTTTCCCCGAAGTCCGGACGCAGGACTGGCAGGACGGGGAGGCGGCTCCTTCCCCCGAACTGGCCGCCTTGCTGTCCGCCCGCATGGTTGTGCAGCCGGACCCGGCCATCCCGCCCCTGCGGGACGACTTCGCCCCGGTGGAGCGTTACGCTCTCATGCTGCTGGAGGCCCAGCGGCGCTGATTTGCCGGGATTTCCCTTGCTTGCAGATGTTTCACGAAAAGGCTATAGAGGAAAAAAACAAGGAGGGGATTATGGCTATTCCTGAACTGTCCATACCGGTAATGGATGCCAATCAGGTCGTGCTGAGCTTTTTGGGGCGCAAGCTCGGAAACGGGCAGGAGCTGACCATGTCGGAGAATTTCATGGCCATGACGGCTTCCGCCAAGGAGTTGCGTCAGGACTATGGTCCCACTCCGGCCGAGATGCAGCTTGAACGCCCCGAACTGCCGGAGACGGTCAAGGGCGTCCTGGCCAATTACGCCGGGATCTGAATCCTCAACCTGCGCGCGGATGATGCCGCCTGACGGGGAGTATGACATTGAACGAATCTATTGATGAATTGACCGTTCAGTATGAGGAGGACGGCAAGACCGTCCTCAAGGAACTGGACAAGGTGATCTTGAGCAAGGGGGCATGGACGACCATCCTCTTCCGCTATCAGGAATGGCGGCCGCAGGTGGACGACTTCGGCCCGGACAAGTACACTATCCGCCGCTACAAGAAAGTCGGCGGAGAATACCGTATGCAGTCCAAGTTCACCATCTCCAGTGCCGATCAGGCCCGCAAGATCATCGACGCGCTCGAAAGATGGATGGGCGAACGGGAGAGCGAATAGCTTTCCCGGCCAGCGCCGGCCATGACGAAATGCGGCCTGAGCCGCCAGTTTCGAAAAGGGGGGGATATCCCCCCTTTTTCTTTTGCGGCAAAGAGCTCCGGTAACGGCGTTAGTGCGGGGATGCCCTCCCCGCCGTCAAGAGCGCATTTTTACGGCCTGGCGTTGCGCGGAAACACACGGTTTTTCCGCTCACTTTGGGGCGGGCGGCGTTGTTCCGCCAGCTCGCGTTTTGCCTTTTTCAAAGGCAAAATATTCTAAAGCCGGCTGAAGGTTGCTCCCATCTGCATGGACAGCGTATGGGCCGCAGTCAGCAGGAGGGGGATGAAGCTTTCTATATCTTCGGTGATGGTCCCCCGCACGGCGGACAGGCTCACAGCGGCATAGCAGGCTTCCGTGTGGTCGAAGATCGGCGCGCCCACGGACAGGACGTTGAGCGTATATTCTTCAAATGATTTGGAATAGCCCCGTTGGCGCGTGGCTTCCATCTCGGCCATGAATTCTTCTTTTGATATGATGGATTTTGGGGTCCGCGGCTGTAACGGGATGCGTTCCAGATAATCGCGGATCTTTTCATCGGAATAGGTCGAGAGGATGACGCGCCCGCCGGCGGAATAGTAGAGCTCGCCGACCCAGCCAGCATTGGAAAACGGCGTCACGGGGCCGGGGGCCCTGTGCAGATACACCATCTCGTCGTTGTTGATCATGGAAAGATAGGCCGTGCAGTTCGTTTTTTCCCGCAGGTCGCGCAATATCCCGGAGGCTTGCGTAAGAAAGCAGCAACGGAGGATCTTGGCGCTCAGGCAGAGCATGGAACGGGCGATGCGGTATTTCCCCCCACCTTCATTTTTGACGTAATTGTCAAATTCGAGAGCGCTGAGCAGCCTGTGCAGAGTGCTTTTGGGCAGCCCGGAGGCCTGGCTTATCTCCATGAGGCTCATGGGGCCATCTGTACGGGAGAGTATCTCCAAAAGAGACATTGCACGACTAATCACCTGGATCTGTTCAGCCATGTGGTACCTTTCCTGATATCGCTTTTTTAAAAAAATACCTTCTCTCTTTTATCTCGTCAATATTGAGAAGCAGGTGTAATGTGGCTGGAAATATAAAGAATGATAGATTTTATTTTTTTTGTCCTAGCCGATAGACCATATCGTTATGCATTGGATATGTAGCCTTTATCAACGGTATATTTTTCTTGATGTTCAGGAATAAGACTGCACACTTCGTTTATTTTTCTGTCACGTACGATGTTTCGCAGGGCGATGCGTTTCAAATTTGTTCTGAAAAAATATCGCTTTCGTAAAAAATGTGGAAATATCAGAGGCCCGCGCCGCTGACGCCGCGTCGGGCACAGGCAGACTGCTGGGCCATGTGCCCGAGGTAGCAGAGGTACGCCGCAGCCTGTCAGAATCATAAGAAAAGGTTGGCATAATGGGGGAATCATGCCAACCTTTTCAACACGCCATGCGGGCGGGCGTCTGGTCGCCGCCGTTTTTCCGCATGCGCTCCGGGAGGAGGAATGGGGAGGGTGGCCGCATCCGGCATGGACATCCGCAACTGGCCCTGGTCATGCCGAGTCCTGTACGTCAGCGGCTGCTTATTCCTGACCAGGCGGAAGAAGGAGGCTCTCCCGTGCCTCCTCTTCGGGCGGTCTATCCTAGGGTCAGGACTCATTATTTCCATACGCTTCAAAAAAGAGTAGGTATGGAGACGGAGGTTACCATGTCTACTCTTTTTTATCTTTCATCTGCTCAAATGGATACCATCCGCCCTTTCTTTCCTCGCTC
>DWYJ01000073.1 GCA_019118745.1 Candidatus Desulfovibrio gallistercoris
GCGGATTCGCAGGGAAATTGTGTCCAATTTCCCTGCTGACGCTGCCCTCACACTACGGAAAAAGCGTGGTTTTTCCGTGTGTTCGGTTGCGGGTAGTCGCTCTCGCGACTACCAGAGCAATCCACATTTTCAATGTGGAATTGCTCTAAGAGCATTTTCAGTTTGGGACGCTTTGCGGTTCAGATCATACGGCCTGTCGTTTCGCAAAAAACGCGGTCATGCCGCTCACGTTGGGACGGGCGGGCTGTACCTGCCGCGTCGCATTTGCCTTTTCACCGGCAAAACGCTTTGATCCCTCTCCCTTGCCTCTTTCCAACGACAAGAGCGCCCCATTTTTTCATTTGGGGCGCTCTCATTTCATGGGAATATTTTTGACGCGAAAGACAGTTTCCCGCCGGAAAAATGCTGTGTTCCGGCAAACGTCAAACCGTACGGCCTGTCGTTTCGCGGAAGAACATGCTCATTCCGTCCACGTTGGGCCGGGCGGCGCTGTGCCGCCGCCTGCGTCATGCCTTTTTCAACGGCAAAACACTAACGCGGTTCGATGACCTCCACGCCGTCCATGTAGGGCACGAGCACCTTGGGCAGCACGATGCTGCCGTCCTTCTGCTGGCCGTTCTCCAGGATGGCGGCCAGGGCGCGCCCCGTGGGCAGGCCGGAGCCGTTGAGCGTATGCACATAGGCGCTCTTTCCGCCCTTGGGCTTGAAGCGGATGTCCGCCCGCCGCGCCTGGAAGTCCACGCAGTTGGAGCAGGAGGAGATCTCCCGGTAGGTGTTCTGGCCGGGCAGCCAGACCTCAAGGTCGAAGGTCTTGGCGGAGCCGAAACCGAGGTCCCCGGTGCACAGGCAGATGACCCGGTAGGGGAGTTCCAGCTTTTCCAGAAGGTTGCGGGCATGCCCCACCATCACGTCCAGCTGATGGAAGCTGTCGTCGGGATGGGCGAAGCGCACCATCTCCACCTTGGTGAACTGGTGCAGGCGGATGAGCCCGCGCGTGTCCTTGCCCGCGGAACCGGCTTCGGAGCGGAAGCAGGGCGTGGCGGCGCAGTAGGCGCGGGGCAGGTCGGCCTCGTCCAGCACTTCGCCGGCGTGGATGTTGGTCAGCGGCACTTCGGCCGTGGGGATGAGATAGTAGCCCCAGTCCGGCATCTTGAAGAGGTCTTCCTCGAATTTGGGCAGCTGGCCCGTGCCGGTCATGGTCGCCCGGTTGACCATGAACGGCGGGCAGACCTCGATATAGCCCTCATTCCGCACATGTTCGTCCAGGAAGAAGTTGATCAGCGCCCGGTCCAGACGGGCGGCCCAGCCCAGCGAGAGCGCAAAGCGGCTGCCCGCCAGCCGGGTGGCCCGTTCAAAATCCAGCCCGCCCAGCGCGGTGCCCAGCTCCCAGTGTTCCTTGACCGGGAAATCGAAATCCCGCGGCGTCCCCCAGCGCAGCACTTCGGGGTTTTCCGTCTCGTCCTTGCCCACGGGGGTGGTGGCGTCGGGGATGTTGGGCACGCCCATGAGCCACTCTTCCACAGCGGCCTTGGCTTCGGCGGTCTGCGCGTCCAGGGCCTTGATGCGGTCGGAAAGCGCGCCGAGTTCTTCCATCATGTGCGAGGCGTCCTTGCCTTCACGCTTGAGGGCAGCCACCTGCCCGGACGCCGTATTGCGCTGATTTTTCAGGGCCTCCACTTCGGCCAGCAGGGCGCGGCGGCGGCCATCCAAAGCCAGAAAGTCCTCCACGCGCAGGCTCGACTGACGGTCGGCCAGGGCCTTGGCAAGCACTTCGGGATTTTTCTGCACCAGTTTGAGATCAATCATGGGAACTCCTGCTTGGAAATTTTGTGAGCAAAAGCTACCACGGCCCATAATGCCTTGCAAGACGCGCCCTTTCCCTATATTCTCGAAACGCCGTCATTGCCGGGGGCGTGATCCCCACCGGCATATCCTTACGGCCGGGCCGGGGCGCGGACGCTCCGTAACGTTGCCGGGACGGCTGACGACGAGCGCCTGAGCGTCGCGCGGACGCGTCGCGAACATGCGCTCCCAGGCCATTTTTGCAGCCGTCTGCCCTGTGCGCCTGGCACGGACGGGCCGGCGGCGGTTAGCCATGACGAGGAAACCATGAAATTCGCCAGACTCCCCCTCCTGTTGATCCTGCTGTTCACCACTGTCCTGCTCAATGCCTGCGGCCCCAGCAATACCGTGCCGCTGGTGGCCCCCACCGTGCCCAACAACGTGCTGCCCGCGCCCAACGCCCCGCGCGTGAGCGTGGTGGTCTTCGAGGACAAGCGCGACAGTCAGGATCTCGGCGTGCGCCGTGACGGTACGGCCTTCGTGGGCAGTCAGGACGTCACCCAGTGGGTGAGCCAGGCCCTGGCGGACGAACTGCGCCGTTGCGGTATGCAGGTCTCCTATGCCCTCACGCCCGATCAGGCCCGCAGCGGCAACCCCGATTTCATCGTGACCGGTACGCTGGACAAGGCGTGGCTGCGCGAAGTCTCGGCCACCGAGCTCATTTGCGACATGAGCGCTTCCTACCGGGTCGCCAGCCGCAGCGGCAAGCTCTCCAACCGGGAGAGCCTCAATGCCGGTCAGACCCGCAATGGCCTGCCCTCCGGCGATGTGGCCAAGGATCTCATGACCTCCTGCCTGCGTGATCTTGTCCAGCCCATGGCCAGGAAGATCCAGACGATCATCGGCCAGAAGTAGGATGACGTGCGGCGCAAGCTGCCCAGATGCTTTCTCCTGCCGGCGGCACTGCTCGTGTTCTGCCGGCTGTTGCTGACGGACCCCGGCCCTGTGGCCGGGGCCGTCGTTTTCACGCCCCGGATAAGCAGCCTTCCCACCATCGGGCCCGCCCCCCGCATCCACGTGCAGCTGGACGTGCCGCCCGATGCCGCCCTGTCCTCTGAGGCCCGTGAGGCCGACATCCTACGCCGCCGCGCCCGTCTCTGGCTCATGGGCCTGCAGGCCGGCGCGGACAGCCTTGCCCGCAACCGGGCGGCGGCCCGGTATTTCATCGGCGCCGAGCCCAGGCTGATCCTGGCCGCCATGCTCTACGGCGCGACCGGGCCGGACGAGACCGAAAACGGCCATATCGACTTCATCCTGGAGCCGGGCCCCTTCCGGCAGGCGCTGGAACGCGCCCTGCGGCCGGGCCCGTTCTATGGGGCCTGGCAAAGCCTGCTGGACGAGCTGCGGGCGGTGCTCGCCCGTACGCCTGAGCCGGACAGCCCGGAAGAAGCGCGGCAAGCCGCCTGGCTGCGCGCCCTGCTCGGTCCGGCCCGGCGTGCGCTGGCTGCGGCGGACGACGGCTGGCTGGCCACCGCCGATCAGGCCTTGACCCTGGAACGTGCGGCGACGCAGGTGGAAGAGAGCCCGCTCCTCTGGCTGCTGCTGGCGGAGGCGACCCTCCAGCGCGACCAGCCGCAGCGCTGTGTCGGGGCCTGCGGGCGCGCCCTGGCGCTGGACCCGAGTCTGGCGCGGGCCCGCTACATCCGGGCCCTGGGCTACTGGCGTCTGCACCAGCTGGCATTGGCGGAGAACGACCTTTCCATCATCCTGCACGACGCGCCGCACGCGTCCATGACGCCGTGGCTGCGGGCCCGCGGCGCTATCCGCAAACTGCGCGGCAATACCACGGGCATGTGCGAGGATTTCATTGCCGCCTGCGTGCAGGGCGGGGATTGCGAGGGGCTGGAAATGGCCCGGCGGCAGGATCTTTGCCGCGAGGAGCAGCCTGCCGTGGCTGCGGCCGAACCGCCCGCGCCCTCTCCCGAAGAGGAGGGCCCGACCCCGGAAGAACGCCGCCAGACCGAATATCTGAGCACGCTGGCGCTGGCCTTTGCGGGCGCGTCGGAGCCCTCCGCGCCGCTGGACAGCGAGACCGCCACGGCGCTCGGCTTCCTGCCGCCTGACTCCACGCAGACGCCGGCCTGTCCGCGCTCCCCGTCTCGGGCCCTGGGCCTGCTTGCCGCCCGTACCCTGCCGGAAGGCAGTCTGCTGGATGGACACGACCTGCCGCTGGTGGATGAGGAGCCGCACTGGCTGGAAGCCCGCCGTCGCGGGACGGACTGGGGCGAGGACGTGCTGCTCCTGCTGGGCGTGGATCTGCGTCTTTCCCGCCTGCCGGAGGAGGAACTGCGCGACAGGGCGGAGGAACGCAGCCTGCATGAGCTGGGGCTCGCGCCCCTGCAGGCGCTGGCCGTGGAGCAGTGTCCGCGCCGCCTCTGGACGGTCCCCGCGCAATGGGAGGTCGACGCGCCCGTGTCCGACGCCGTGCTGGCCGAGCTCTGGAGCGTCATCGACGCCGCGCAGGGCGGGGCTGCCCGGCAACAGCCCCCGCGGCCGGCGGGATCGGCCGTCCCGCCGGAGGAGGCCGCCGCCCTGCTTGCCCCTCCGGACGTGACGGACGAATTGCGCGGCATGGCGTCCCGCCGGACGGCCTGTCTGCTGCCCCGGCATGCCGGGAGCGGCGCGGAAGCCTGGGCCCGCATCTGGGACGACGCCTGGGCCGTGCGCATCAAGACGCTGGCCTATGCCCTGCGGGATGAGGAGACTCCCCCCGCCGGAGGGCAGGCGGCCAAGCGTGAACTGATGGGGCCGCCACCGCCGCCGCATCTTGAGGAAGGCCCGTGGGGCTATCCCGCCCGCTGGAACTGGATCCTCTGGCACGGCCAGACGGAACGGCGCGGCATGCTGCCCGCGGGCTATCGTTCATCCCTTCGGAGGCGCTGATGCCGCAAAGTCCGTTGTGCAAGGCGTATGGTCATGTCTATCCCTGCGGAGAGGCGTTGTATGGCGCGCTTGAGCAGGCCGTTTCCGGCGTCATGGGACAGGAAGGGGATGAGCCTGTGCTCGTGTGGGAGGGTGATATGGCCCGCATCAGCTTCGAGGGCATCTATTTCCCTGTGGAAGACGTCGTGCAGGCCCTGCGGGAGCACCTGACGCCCGCCATGCAGGGCAAGCTGGACTATCTGGATCTGGAGGACTGGCGGCTCACCCGCTACCGCCTGGAAGACGGCGAGGTGCGCCCCTCCTCGGCGCCGCTGAACAATGTGCTGGCCTTTTCAGGGCATTGATGGTCAGCAGGGCCGTATTCGTCGGCTGTTTGGGGGGAAGGGAACCCCCTCCGCCGGCGCGGGAGGGGTTCCCTTCCCCCCAAGCCCCCCATCCCTTCCCCAGCGCGCTTTTATCAGGGACGTGCCTGGGACACGAGGCGAACCCGTCCCAAAGGCAAGCGGAGCGTGTAGAGATTATTTGTTTTATCCGTTGGGATTATTTGTAAAAGTTGTTTTGGCATGCCCTAAGGCGCAAGGCCTTGCGGGCATCGACAGCAGAGCGCGACCGAAAGGCGGCCCGCAGGGCCGTGCCCGTTAGGCGACGCAGGAGCCTTACGGGCATCGACAGCAGAGCGCGACCGAAAGGCGGCCCGCAGGGCCGTGCCCGTTAGGCGACGCAGGAGCCTTACGGGCATCGACAGCAGAGCG
>DWYJ01000074.1 GCA_019118745.1 Candidatus Desulfovibrio gallistercoris
CTTGTTCAGATGAAACTGCTCGTCCGCGGGGGTAAGTACCTCGCTTTCGTCGATATAGTCCACGTCGAGATGCTCCAGAATACGGGCTTCCGTCACATGCCCGATGCGGACCTTGGCCATGACCGGAATGCTCACCGCATCCATGATGCGTCTCACAATGACGGGGTCCGCCATTCTGGCGACTCCGCCGGCCTTGCGTATGTCGGCCGGAACACGCTCCAGCGCCATGACGGCGCAGGCTCCGGCGTCCTGGGCAATTTTCGCCTGTTCGGGAGTGGTCACGTCCATGATGACGCCCCCCTTGAGCATCTCAGCGAGGCCCGTCTTGAGGCGAAGCGTACCCTGTTCCATAGTGTTGTTCTCCTTTTCAACCGGAATTCCGGAAAAATGGGAATGAACGCCGCACACAAACACGGCAAGGAGATATATCTTAGACGAACCGCCGCAGCATGCAAGCTTTTTTTTGACGTCCGGCGCAATATTCGCAAGGCAGGGAAAGGCTTGCATTTCCGGCAGCGGCAGTCTAGTAATTTATTTTTTGTGAGAAAGCATATGAGCAGGATAGTCGTACGTTTGCCCGTGGTGCGCGGGCCGCTGGCCGGGGAAGGGACGCCCTCCTGTCTGGCCGGGCTGCCGCGTCTGTGGCCGGGCCTGCCCCGGGATCTCGCCGCGCTCCGCGGGACGGAGAGCGGTACGCCCGCGCCGCAGGGCCCCTGGTTCTTTCCCGAAGATCTCCCGCTGACCCCGCAGCAGGCCCTGGCCTGTCTGCACGGTCTACAGCATATGGCGGATGCGGCGCTGAGCGGGACGCCTCTGCCCGCATGGCAGGCGGCGGCCCTGCGGGGCCAGGCCGAGAGCGCCGCGCGTGCGGCCTTTGCCGGAGCCGGGGACGAAGCCGCCGCTCTGGCGGCGGCCGAGGCGGCCGAGGAGCTTGAACGGCGCTGCCGGGCGCAGCGGCTGTTGCTGCTGTGCTGGCTGCAGGAGGAGCGCCTTGCCGAGATGGCCGCCCTGCACCGGCGCTATGCCGGAGGCCGCGCCCATCTGGCTGCCGCCTTTGACGGCGACGAGGCCGCGCTGACGGAGCTGCCGGACGACATGCTGCGGCCGGCGGGTCCTGAGCAGCCGGAAGAGGCTGCCGCGCTGGCGGCCATGCTGCCGCCGTGGCAGCGGATACTGGATGCGGCCTGTTATTTTTTGCCGGAAGGGGCCCTCATCCTGGCCGAAGCCGGCCTGCGTGAGGCCCTGCTGGAACGGGGAGACCTGGCTCCGGCGGCAGCGGATGTGCAGGAAGCGCTTGCCGGGGGCGGCGGGCCGCGGTTGTTCGCCCTCACGGCGCCGCTCTGGCAGGTGTTGCAGCGGCCGGGCTGTCCGCGCTGCCATCCCCGCTGGGAACGTCCCCTCACCGTGCTGACCTGGGAGGAGTAGATCGTGGGTCAACTGTTTCCAAACGGGCTTGGCGGGGTCATCTTCGACTGTGACGGCGTCATCATCGATTCCCGCCCGGCCAACGGCGTGTACTACAACCGCATACTGGCCCACTTCGGCCTGCCGCCCATGACCCCCGGAGCAGGAGCGTTTCTCCTTCATGGCCACGGCCCGGCAGGCGCTGGAGCACATCCTGCCGGAGGAGCTACACGGGCAGATAGACGACGTCACCAGCAACGTGGTGAACTACCGGCGGGACATCCTGCCGTTGCTGCGCCTGTGCGACGGCTTTCGGGAGATGGTGGAGTGGCTGCACGCCCACGGCGTGCGCATGGCCGTGGACACCAACCGAACGCTCATCGGTCTGCAAACGGTTCTGGACATTTTCGGCCTGCCTCCCTATTTTAATCCTGTGGTTGCCGCGGATACTCCCGGCATCCTGCCCAAACCCAGCCCGCAGGGCCCGGAGCATATCCTGGCGGCCTGGGGCCTGCCACCGGAGCGCGCGCTCTTTGTGGGCGACAGTTCCCATGACGGCAGGGCGGCGGGCGGAGCAGGCATCCCGTTCGCTTCCTTCGGCAACGAGGAGCTGGCGGGCGATATCGTGGTCATGGACTATGCCGCTCTCCGGGCGGCCCTCACAGACAGCGTGGAGCAACAAGCGTGTTCGTGATTCAAAACATCCTTCTGGCCGTGGGGAGCGTGCTCGGCGCGCTGCTCAACCTCTATTTCTGGATTGTCATCATCGCGGCGGTCATCACCTGGGTGCGGCCGGATCCTTACAACCCCATCGTGCGCGCGCTGCGCATGCTGACGGAGCCGGTCTTTTATTACGTCCGCAAATGGATGCCCTTCACCTACCGCGCAGGCATAGACTTTTCGCCCGTGGTGGTGCTGCTGGCCATCCAGCTCGTCAACCAGATCGTCGTGCGCTCCCTCATGCAGTACGCCGCCATCATGGTGTAAACCCGTCCCGCCGCGGCGCAGGCCGCACGGAAGACGGGAGGCCGCCGGAGCGCCGGCCCTGCGCGGGACGCATCGGCATGGCCTGGAAGACGCCCCGACACCGGCATGAATTTACGCCCAGCCGGGCTTCAACCCCTAACACTGGAGATTTCTTATGGATCAGCATGAAATTGAACTTCTGGAAAAGTTGGCCCCCACTGATCCGGAGCTGAAATCCCTCTGGGAAGACCATGTGCTCTATGAAAAGCAGGTGGAAAAGCTGGAAGCCAAGGCTTTCCGCACCCCCACCGAGGAGCAGACCCTCAAGCAGCTGAAGAAGCAGAAGCTGGAAGGCAAGACCAGATTGATGGAATTGTTGGATAAATATCGCGCCGAAGGCAAATAGCGGCGCAGGAGCCTTATCGTCATGGAACTCACAGGTGCACAGATTCTCCTTGAATCCCTGAAGAAGGAAGGGGTGGACGTGCTGTTCGGCTATCCGGGCGGCGCGGTCCTTGATATTTACGATGAACTGCCGCGCCATCCCGAGCTGAAGCATATCCTGGTTCGGCACGAGCAAGGGGCTGTGCACGCGGCCGACGGCTATGCCCGCGCTTCCGGCAAGGTGGGCGTCTGTCTGGTGACTTCCGGTCCCGGCGCCACCAACACGGTCACGGGCATAGCCACGGCCTACTGTGACTCCATTCCGCTTGTGGTCTTTACCGGACAGGTGCCCACGAGGCTCATCGGCAACGATGCCTTCCAGGAAGTGGACATCGTGGGCATCACCCGGCCCTGCACCAAGCACAATTTTCTGGTCAAGGACATCCGCAAGCTGGCCAAGACCATCCGTCAGGCCTTCTACCTTGCCCGCTCCGGCCGGCCCGGCCCCGTGCTCGTGGACCTGCCCAAGGACGTGATGCAGGCCCATGCGGAATTCGTCTGGCCCGAAGACATTTACATGCGCAGCTACAACCCCACCTACAAGCCCAACCTCAATCAGTTGCGGCGGGCGGTGGAAGTGCTGGCGCAGGCGCGCCGTCCCATGATCCTGGCCGGCGGCGGCGTCATCATGTCCGATGCGGCGGCGACCCTGCGGGAGCTGGCCCACAGCCTGCACCTGCCCGTGTCCTGCACGCTCATGGGGCTCGGCGCCTTCCCGGCCACGGACGATCTCTGGCTGGGCATGGTGGGCATGCACGGGGCCTATGCCGCCAACATGGCCATCAACAATGCCGACGTGCTCGTCTGCGTGGGGGCGCGCTTCGATGACCGCGTGACCGGCAAGATCTCGGCCTTCGCCTCGCACGCGCGCATCATCCACATCGACATCGACCCCACGTCCATCCGCAAAAACGTGGAAGTGGACGTGCCGGTGGTGGGGGACTGCAAGCTGGCGCTCTCCGGCATGCTGGACATCGCCGCGGGCAAAATGGCGCACGTGGACTGGCGGGGCGATCACGAGGCCTGGCTTGAGACCGTGGCCCAGTGGAAGCAGAGCAAGCCCCTCGGCTACATCCGCAACGACCACATCAAGCCGCAGCACGTCATCGAGGAAGTGTACGCCCTGACCGGCGGCGAGGCCATCATCACCACCGAAGTGGGCCAGAACCAGATGTGGGCGGCGCAGTTCTATCCCTTCACCCGGCCCCGTACCCTGCTGACCAGCGGCGGGCTCGGCACCATGGGCTACGGCTTCCCGGCGTCCATCGGGGCGCAGTGCGCCTTCCCGGACAAGAAGGTCGTGGCCGTGGCCGGCGACGGCTCCATCCAGATGAACATCCAGGAGCTGGCCACCGTGGTGCAGTACCGTCTGCCCATCAAGGTCATCATCCTCAACAACCGGCATCTGGGCATGGTGCGGCAGTGGCAGGAACTGTTCTATGACCGCAACTACAGCTTCACCAACATGGAGGCGCAGCCCGATTTCGTGAAGCTGGCCGAGGCCTACGGCGCCGAGGGCTACCGCATCTCCCGGCCCGAGGACCTGCGTCCGGTGCTGGAGGCGGCGCTCTCCTCGCCCAATCCGGCCATCGTGGACGTGACCGTGGAACGCGAGGAAAACGTCTATCCCATGGTGCCCGCCGGGGCGGCCCTGGACGAGATGCTCTTGGTGTAGGAGGGGCGGCATGGAACGACATGTGCTTTCTGTTCTGGTGGAGAATGAGCCCGGCGTGCTCTCGCGCGTGGCGGGGCTCTTCAGCGGACGCGGCTTCAACATCGACTCGCTCAACGTGGCCCCCACGCTGGAGGAGGGCGTCTCGCACATGACCATCACCACCTACGGGGACAGCCAGATCCTGGAGCAGATCATGAAGCAGCTCCACAAGATCGTGTCCGTCATCAAGGTGGTGGACTTTGCCGAGATCCCCGCCGTGGAGCGGGAGATGATGTTCGTCAAGGTGCAGGCCGAAGGGGCCATGCGCGGGGAGATCCTGCGCACGGTGGAGATCTTCCGCTGCAAGGTCGTGGACGTGAGCGCCACGGAAATGACCATCGAAGCCACCGGGGATCACGGCAAGCTGGAGGCCATCATCAGCCTGCTGCACCGTTTCGGCATCAAGGAGCTGGCGCGTACCGGCTCCGTGGCCATGCGCCGTTCCAAAAAGCTGGCGGAGTGAGCCCCGGCGGGGCTTGACTTTTGCGGCGAAGCGGCACAACAATTTTCCTCCCGCCTGGCGCGGGAGGATTTGTGTATCATAACGACAGAGGGATACGATTATGAAAGTGTACTATGATCAGGATGCGGACATCAACGCGCTCAAGGGCAAGACGGTCGCCATCATCGGCTACGGCAGCCAGGGCCATGCCCATGCCCAGAACCTCCGTGATTCCGGCGTCAACGTCGTGGTGGGGCAGCGTCCCGGCGGCGCCAATTACGAACTTGCCAAGGAACACGGCTTCAGCCCCGTGAGCGCCGCCGAAGCGGCCGCCCAGGCCGACCTGATCATGATCCTGCTGCCCGACGAAGTGCAGGCCGCCGTCTATGAGAACGACATCAAGCCCAACCTGAAGGCGGGCAAGGCGCTGCTCTTCGCGCACGGCTTCAACATCCACTTCAGCCAGATCATCCCGCCCAAGGATGTGGACGTGTACCTCATCGCGCCCAAGGGGCCCGGCCATCTCGTGCGCCGTACCTTCACCGAAGGCGGCGGCGTGCCCTGCCTGGTGGCCATCCATCAGGATGCCTCCGGCAATGCCCTCAAGAACGCGCTGGCCTATGCCAAGGGCATCGGCGGCACCCGTTCCGGCGTTATCGAGACCTCCTTCCGCGAAGAGACCGAGACCGACCTCTTCGGTGAGCAGGCCGTGCTCTGCGGCGGCGTGTCCGCGCTGATCAAGGCCGGCTTCGAGACCCTGGTGGAAGCCGGTTACCAGCCGGAAATGGCCTACTTCGAATGCATGCACGAAATGAAGCTCATCGTCGACCTCATGTACGAGGGCGGCCTGTCCCGCATGCGCTACTCCATCAGCAATACCGCCGAATACGGTGACTACGTGACCGGCCCGCGCCTCATCACCGATGAGACCAAGAAGGAAATGAAGAACGTGCTCAAGGATATCCAGAGCGGCAAGTTCGCCCGCGACTTCATCCTTGAAGCCCGCGCCAAGTATCCCATGTTCCTCGCCACCCGCCGCAACGAAGCCAACCACCAGATCGAAAAGGTGGGCAGCGAACTGCGCGGCATGATGAGCTGGCTCAAGAAGGACAAGAAGGCCTAGTCCTTCCTTTCTCACAGCGCTTGCAGGGAGCGGGAAGCCTTTCCTCAGAGAGGCTCCCCGCTCCTTCATTTTGGGGCCGGGCGGTGCTGTGCTGCCGCCTCGCATTGTAACGCCGTATACGCTTGCTGCGTGTTCGGGCCTGCGAGTGCTATCGGCTACTTGTTTGGGGGAAGGGGAACCCCTCCGCCAGCGCGAGAGGGGTTCCCCTTCCCCCAAGCCCCCATCCCTTCCCCAGCGCGCTTTTACTTGGGGAAAAGACAGGGACACAGGCAACTCCGCTTCGATTGTAAGCGAATCGTGTGTCTGGTTTTTGCTGTCTGCTGAAATAACAGGTTCTCGCTTCGCTGCGAAAAGGCTGGGGCACCCAGCGCCGGCGGCGACCGAAAGGCGGCCGCAGGCCGTGCCCGTTGGGCGACGCAGGAGCCTTACGGGCATCGACAGCAGAGCGCGACCGAAAGGCGGCCCGTAGGGTCGTGCCTGTTAGGCGACGAAGGAGCCTTACAGGCATCGACAGCAGGGCGAGGGGTTCCCCTTCCCCCAAAAAACACGGCATCAGCCGCGCACGTCCCGGTCAGCGGTGCGGCGTGCGGGCCATGACCAGCAGCGTGACCGAGGCGGCCCCGGCGTCGCGCAGGGCCGAGCAGGCGGCACGGGCCGTGCTGCCGGTGGTCATGACATCGTCGAGCAGCCAGCAGTGCGCGCCCCTCAGATGAGACGTGGCGGCGGCGAAGCTGCCGCGGACATTGGCTGCCCGGTGTACGGCATCCAGACCGGCCTGCGGCTGGACGCGCCGTGTCCTGGAGAGGAGGTCATGCCGCAGCGGGAGGCGGAGCTCACGGCAAAGGGCCGCCGCCAGTTCGTGTGCCTGATTGTAGCCGCGTTCCCGCAAGTGGGCGGGATGCTGCGGCACGGCCAGTACGTGATCAGGGGGCAAGGCAGCCGGGGGAAGGGCGCGCAGATGACTGGCCAGCAGACCGCCCAGCGGCCCGGCCAGCGCGAGTTCTCCAGAGAATTTGAGACGCAGCAGACAGTCACGCAATGCGCCCTGATACAGACCATAGATCCGTATCTCGTCCCAGGGGGGCGGATCGGTCAGGCAATGCCCGCAGGGGACGCTGGGCGCGTCCGGGGCGTCAGCCGCCGGCAGAGGCAGCCCGCAACGCGGGCAGGCCGCCCCTCGGTAAGGGGCGAGCTGCGGCAGGCAGTGCGGGCAAAAGGCTTCTCCCTGTCGGGGCGTGAACGGGGCAAGACAATGGGCGCAGCGGCGTTCCAGCAGGCCCAGGCCCCGCAGCAGCCGCAGGGCAAGATGACGGAATGGCGGGGCGCTCATGACGCGCCGGGCGTATCGGCCAGGTGCGAAGGCGGGAGCAGCTCCGCCTGCCGCCGTCCCCAGTCCCGCATGGCTTCGCACAGGTCAGGGGTGATGTCCTCCGGGCCCTCGATGCCGCGCACGCCCCGCTGCTCGGCAAGGCTCCGGCCAAGGGCGCGCAGGAAGTAGGACAGGCAGAGCTCGCTGCCCGCAAAGAGCTGTTCCCCGCGTGGGCGGCCCGCCACCAGCAGCGACAGACTCAGGCCGGTGGGCTCCGCGTCCGATCGCTTGCCCTGCCGTGTCAGCCAGCGGCTCTGGGCGCGGTCCACAAGACATTTGAGCTGACCGGGCAGCGCATAAAAGTAGATGGGAGCGGCCAGCAGGAGCAGCGGCGTCTGTTCCAGGGCGCACAGGATGTGTTCGGCGTCATCTTCCGCCGCAAGGACGCAGCGATGCGGCGGCCGCCGGCAGCCGCCGCAATGCGTGCAGGGGCGGATGCGATATTCCCGCAGCGGTAGGGTCTCCAGACGGAGGCCATGCTCCGCGGCCCCTTCCATGAACTGCCGGGCGAGGCTGTCGCTGCTGCCGCCAGGACGGGGGCTGCCCAGCAGGACGAGCCCGTGCCGCATCAGCACAGATCCCCGCAAAAAGCGTTCTGGCGGCGTTCGTCGCCGATGGTCGTGGCAGGTCCGTGGCCGGGATAGGCATCCGTGTCTTCGGGAAGGGTGAAGAGCTGTTCGCGGATGGAGCGCAGCAGCAGGGCCTGATCGCCGCCAGGGAAGTCCGTCCGGCCGATGGAGCGGAAAAACAGGGCGTCGCCGGTGAAGACGGCATTTTCCGCAGGATAGTAGAGCGAGATGCCGCCGGGCGTATGGCCGGGCGTATCCAGCACCGTGAAGACGAGCTCACCGAAGCGACGTTCCCCGGCCGGGAGGTCTTCCGTGGAGTAGGGGGGGACGGGCGGGAAGCCCCAGATGCCGCCGCGCACGGATTCCGTGTCGTCCAGGCAGGCCTCGTGCCGCGAGGCATAGACAGGCGCGCCGGTGGCGGCGGTGAGGGCGGCGACGCCGTAGGCATGGTCAAAATGTTTGTGCGTCAGACAGACGGCGAGCAGCTTCACATTGCGCTGGGCAAGGTAATCCAGCATGGGGGCGGGATCGCCGCCGGCATCGATGATGACGGCTTCCTTGTCGTTGCTGACCACGTAGCAGTTGGTTTCCAGCGGGCCGAGAGCAAATTTGGCAATGGGCATGGCGGTTCCTTTACTGAAGTTTTTGGCAGGATACGTTGCCCGGCGGGGAACGGCAAGCAAAGATGCGCGGCCCCCGCGCCGGGATATGGGCGCGGCTGCGGCGTCAGGGGTGGGCGTGAAGCGGATGAAGTCATGAATTTTTCTAGACATGCGGCCGGGCCACGGCATACCATAGAGAGATGAATACGGAAAAATCCACACCGAGCCTGACACGCGGCGATCTCATGGAAATGGACGCGCAACTTTTTGCCGAGTTGCGGCGCGTGATTCCCTGCACGGGCTGCGCCCTGTACTTCCCCACGGAAGCGCCGGCGCGGCAGCCCGAACTGCTGGCCGGGGAACGGCGTCTGCTGCTCCCGCTCTGGCGGGGGGAAACGCCGCTGGCCGTGGCCATGCTGCACGGCGTCCGCGTGCGGGAAACGCGCCAGGCTCTGCCGCTGCTGCCCGCAGTGGCGGACATTTGCCTGGATCTGCTGGAGCGTACCCGCGGGGAGCGCACCGACGCCGTGACCGGTCTGGCCACGGAGAACCTGCTCTATGCCCGCATGGAGGAAGAGGCGGCCCGCGTTCGTGAGCAGCTTGCCGACCCCACGGCCGAGGATTCGCACGGCGCGTCCCTGCACCGGCTTTGCATGGGCCTTGTGCTCGTGCGCATGAGCAACGGCAGGGAATTGGCCGAGACCTACGGCTATGCCTTCACCGACGGTCTGCTGCGGCAGGTGGCGGACGCCCTGCGGGCGGATCTGCCGGGCAATGTCGTGGCGGCGCGCGTGGGGCGCTTCGGCATGGCGGTGCTCATGCCCAGCAGCAGCGGACGCAAGGCCTGCCAGCGGCTGGCGCAGGAGGCCCTCCGGCGCATGGCCGCCGTGGAACAGCGCTGCGGGGTGACGCGCAAGACCGTGCGGCCCCGCCTGTGCGCGGGACATGCCGTCTATCCGCAGGACATGGAAGGGCCGGAATTCGCCCTGTCCATGTACGAACAGGCCCGGCGCTTCATGGAGCGGGCCCGTCTGGCCGCCAGGGAGGCGGTCAGGAGCCGTGTCCCGGGGCGCATCATGTCCTTTGCGCGCATCCTGCAGGAGGGCGGCGTCATCGAGGAGTGCCTCGGCATGGGGCGGGTGCGCATCAGCCTCGGCCTGCGGGCCAAGGCGCGCGAGGGGCAGCGTTTCGCGGTCTGGGAGCCGGATGCGGAAGGCCGCCGCAGGCTGCGGGGCGAGGTGGTGCTGCTGCTCGTGCGGGAGCAGGATGCCGTGGCTGAGACCCTGCAACTGAGCGATCCGGCGCGTCCCCTGGCCGTGGGACAGCGGCTGGCCCTGCTGGACGATACGGCGGAACTCGACGGGGAAGAGGGCATCCTGGCCGAAGACGGGCGGCTGCCGCGTGACGGCGCAGCCGGAGAGCCTGCCGCCGGACCTGCCGCAGGCGGCGGGGAGGCGGCGCAAACGCCTGCGGAGACGCCGGATATGCCGGAAAGTGCGGCCCCGAGCACGCTGGGTGACGGTCTGGAAGGATTTTTGGGCCACGGGGATTTCCGGCGGGCCCTGCGGCAGCGTGCGGAGGAAAGGAATCATTTCGTGCTGGCCCTGCTGCGCCTGGAGCTGACCGGAGAGGCGGCGGAAGGCGCATCCCCCTGCGCCGGACTGGGACAGGCGGCCGGGCTGTGGCGGAAGAGCCTTGCCGGACAGACCGGCGCGGCAGGCGAGGATGTGCTGTGCGGGCTGTACGGGGGCAATGGGCTGGTGTTCTTCCATCCCGCCACGGACGGGCAGCAGCTGCTGCCGCTGTATGAGGCGGTCTGCCGGGAGCTGGACGAGCAGGGCCTGCGCGCCGCCTGCGGGCTGGCGACCTATCCCTTCCTGCAATTCCGCAAGGGCGAGATGCTGGAATGTACCCTGAAGGCGCTGGAATACGCGTTGCTCCTGCCTGCGCCGCATGTGGGCATCTGCAATTCTCTGGCCCTGAACATCAGCGCGGACCGGCGCTACAGCCAGGGCGACATCTTCGGCGCGGTGGAAGAGTACAAGCTGGCTCTGCTGGCCGATGAGGACAATGTGCTGGCGCGCAATTCGCTGGGCGTCTGCATGGCCGCGCTCGGCAGGCATCATGAGGCCCGGCGGCATTTCCTCGAAGCGCTGCGGCGCTGCTCCGAGCCCGGCCAGATCGCCCAGACCCGCTACAATCTGGGCACGGTATGTCAGCAACTGGGCGAACGCCGCACAGCGGCCCGCTATTACCGACAGTGCCTTGCGGCAGCGCCGGAGCATCTTTATGCCCATTTGCGGCTGGGGCAGCTGTGTGAAGAGAGTGGACGGCGCAACGAGGCCCGCCGCTTCTACGAGGAGGCGGCCCGTATCGAGGACAGCCTGCGCGAAGGCAGGCAGGACGGCGGGCCCAGTCTGGCCCGGCGCTATCTGGCGCGGGTGGCGGCGCGGCAGCGCCGTGGGGGCGAGGCCCGCGAGCTCCTGCACGAGGCGCTCCTGCGGGACCCCAACGATGCCGCTTCCATGCTGCTCATGGCCCGGCTCTATCTGGACGCCAACGAGGACCCGGCCGTGGCCGAACTGCTGGCCCGCAAGAGCGTGCGCCTGCACGATACGGCCGAGGGCTGGCAGGTGCTTGCCCGTGCCCTGCGGGCCCAGGACAGGGAGGATGAGGCCCGCCTCGCGGAGGCGCGCGTCCCGGCGTCCTGACGAGGCTTTCCGGCAGACCGGAGGCGTGATGACGACAGGCGGCCGCCCGCACCCGCGGAGCGGTCGCGGTTTTGTGCGGTCAGTGGCAAAATGTAACAATTCGTAACAATATCGTCACCTGAATTTAACGCAGAAAATCCCGTTTGCGGTACAAGGGGGCGGTATGCAGGGCCTGTCCGTCGCGTGGCGGGCGGGCAGCGGGGATCTCCCCCGGACTCGAACACCGGAAGAAGACGCAAGGTAGAAACAGTTATGGAACATCTGGGGTTTCCCACGGAAACGGTCGTCATCTTTGTGGTGACCGTGGCGCTGTCGCTTTTTCTTGACCTGTTCGCGCACAAGCGCGACACGGACGTGACGCTGAAAAGCGCCTGTCTCTGGTCCGTGTTCTGGGTCGTCGTCTCGGTCGCTTTCGGCATCTATCTCTACGTGCATCACGGCAGCGAGATGGCCAGCCTCTTCTTTACCGGCTATGTGTTGGAAAAGGTGCTGTCCGTGGACAACATGTTCCTCATCATGGCCGTTTTTTCCTGGTTCTCCATCCCCAACGAGTACCGGCACCGCGTCCTGTACTGGGGCGTGCTGGGGGCCATCGTCTTTCGTGCGGTCTTCGTCGCCATCGGCACGGGCCTGCTTTCCTTCGGGCCGTATGTGGAAGTGCTCTTTGCGGCGATGGTGGCCTACACGGGCTTCATGATGCTCAAAAAGGGCGAGCAGAAGGACGAGATCGAAGATTATTCGTCCCACATCGCCTTCAGGGGGGTGAAGCGCATCTTCCCCATGTGGCCCCGCCTGCACGGCCATGACTTTTTCCTGACCCGCAAGCATGCGGAAGAGGAGGCCGCGCGCCTCGGTCTGTCGGTGGAAGGGATGGGCCGCCGGGCCGCCTTCGTGGCGACGCCGCTCTTCCTCTGCCTTGCCGTCATCGAGGTGAGCGACGTGATGTTCGCCTTTGACTCGGTGCCCGCCGTCATCGCCGTGAGCCGTGAGCCGCTGATCATCTATTCGGCCATGATCTTTGCCATCCTCGGCCTGCGGAGCCTCTACTTCGTGCTGGAGGCCATGAGCCGGTATCTCGTGCATCTGGAAAAGGCCGTCATCGTTCTCCTTTTCTTCATCGCGGCCAAGCTGCTGCTCTCCGCCCTCAAGCATGCCTTCGATTTCGGCTTCGAACTGTCGCCGCATGTTTCGCTCGTGGTGGTGCTGGCCGTGCTGGCGGTGGGCATCATCGCCTCCATCGTGGACGCTCCCAAGGGAGGGAAGCGCGGAGCCTGACGGGGTACGGCCCCATAGAGAGACCATCCAACGAAAAGGAGCGCGGCAATATGGCATTGCCGCGCTCCTTTTCGTCAGGGGCTGTCAACGCTATTCGCTGTCTGTTGAGGGGGGAAGAGGCAGAGATACGAGGCAACCCCGCCTCTAGGGCCTGTTAACACGAATTTTACTAGAGCGGATTCGCATTGAAATTGTGTCCAATTTCAATGCTGACGCTGCCCTCACACTACGGAAAAAGCGTGGTTTTTCCGTGTGTTCGGTTGCGGGTAGTCGCTCTCGCGACTACCAGAGCAATCCACATTTTCAATGTGGAATTGCTCTAGTCCACGTCCACGCA
>DWYJ01000075.1 GCA_019118745.1 Candidatus Desulfovibrio gallistercoris
GGGATGGATGGGGGGTGCGGGGGGAAGGAAGGGGGCTTTTTTGCAAAAAAGCCCCCTTCCTTCCCCCCGCTCAACAAACCTCGCCCTCACCGCTCTTCACCGCTCCGGGCCGGGGCGGGGCAGATCACGCAGGGGGCGGCCCAGCACCAGCGGCAGCAGTTCCGGCTCCAGCGCGCCGCGTTCCACGCAGAGCTGGCGGAAGGCCTCGTCGTAGCGTTCCTTTTCGGCCAGTTCCCGTCGGACGGCAAGGACCTCCGGCGTGGTCGCCAGCTCCTGACAGAGGCGGAGATAGACGCCCGCCGAACAGGTCTGCTCGTGGGCCTCGGCCAATTCCTGCCAGAGGGATGCGCGGGGTTCGACGGGAGCCAGCCGGGCAAAGAGCTCTGCCCGTGACAGGAAATCGCCGGTCGCCAGCAGATCTTCCACGGCCTGCGGGGCCTGGCAGAAGAGCGTGCGGCATTGCAGGGGGCGACGGTCGTGGATGGCGCAAGCGGCCTGCCCGCCGGCTTCCTGCAGATGGGGGCATTGCCACGGATGAGGGCCGCCGCCCGTCCCGGCGAGCTTGAGCATCTCGCTGGCCAGCGGAGCGAGACTGTCCGGCCCGGGGGCGGCAAGGGCGGTCGTGCCCCGGCTGCCGTCATGACGGGCCCATTCGCCGCGCCGCAGACAGACGAGGCCGGAGAGGGGCAGCGTCCCGTCCAGCAGCCTGTCCGCATCCCCGCGCATGAGGGTGGGGCCGCCGAGGCGGCAGCACTGCCCGCAGCGGCGGCACTCAGGCATGGGGGACCTCTTCGGGCTGCTGGTGGAAGCGGCCGCCGTAGCGGCGTCCCAGCCACTGCGAGAACTTTTCCATATAGTAATAGTAGACGGGCGTGATGTAGAGCGTCACGAGCTGGGAGAAGCAGAGGCCCCCCACCACGGCCAGACCGAGGGGGCGGCGGGCGTCCGCGCCCATGCCCATGCCCACGGCCAGCGGCACCGCGCCCATGAGGGCGGCCATGGTCGTCATCATGATGGGCCGGAAACGCACATGGCAGCCCTGGGTGATGGCCTGGAGCGGGGTGCAGGTCGGGTCATGGCGCTGGGCCTCCAGCGCGAAGTCCAGCATCATGATGGCGTTCTTCTTGACGATGCCCAGGAGCATGATGACGCCCACAAAGCCGTAGAGGTCCAGCGGCTGCCCGAAGATCCAGAGCGTGAGCAGCGCCCCGAAGCCCGCCGAGGGCAGACCGGAAAGGATGGTCAGCGGATGGATGAAGCTCTCGTAGAGGATGCCCAGCACAAGGTAGATGACTACGATGGCCAGCAGGAGCAGCCAGCCCATGCCGGAAAGGGAATCCTGGAAGGCCTGGGCCGTGCCCTGGGATTCGGCGCTCACCGAATCGGGCAGGAGCGGCAGGCTCGCGCGCTCCACGGCGGCCACGCCTTCGCTGAGGGCCACGCCGGGCCGCAGGTTGTAGGAGATGGTCACGGCCGGGAACTGCCCGGAATGGCTGACGGAGATGGGGCCCACGCCGGGCTTCACGCTCGCCACGGTGGAGAGCGGCACGAGATCCCCCTGACTGGAGCGCACGTAGAGGCGGGAGAGCGCCTCCGAGGACTGCTGGAAGGACTTGAGCAGCTCGACGAAGACCGTATAGTCGTTGCTCGGCGCGTAGATGGTGGAGATCTCCCGCGAGCCGAAGGCCGATTGCAGGGCCAGTTCGATCTGCCCGGCGCTCACGCCCAGGGCGGCGGCCCGGTTGCGGTCGATCTGCACGCGCAGTTCGGGATTGCGGAGCTGGAGGTCGCTGTTCACGTCCTGGATCTCCGGCACGCGCCGCAGGGCCTGCTCGACCTTTTGCGCGCAGTCGAAGAGCTCTTCCATGTTGGGGCCGGAAAGCGTGTACTGATACAGCGCCTTGGAGGAACGCCCGCCGATGTTGATGGAAGGCGGCACCCGCAGGAAGACCCGCAGCGCGGGCGAGGTGTTGAGCCTGCGGCGCAGGCGTTCGGCCACTTCGTTGATGCCCTCGCGCTCGTTGTAGGGCTTGAGACGGATCATGAGGTTGCCGTTGCTCATGCTCTGGCTGCTGCCCACGATGCCCACCACGGAGTTGAAGCTCTCCACTTCCGGGTCGTTGCGCAGAAGCTCATCGAGCGAATGCTGCGCCTCCACCATGCCCTGGAAGGAGATGCCCTGCTCGGCCTCGGTGGTGGCGCTCATGAAGCCCATGTCCTCGGTGGGCAGGAAGCCCTTGGGGATGATCGCCCCCAGCCAAGCCGTCGCCAGCAGGAGCAGCAGGGAGGCCAGCAGGGTCAGCCGCCGGTGCCGCAGCACCACGTCCAGCGAGGCGGCGTACTTGCCCGCCAGCCAGTCGAAGGCCCGTTCCATGCGGCCGTACATGCCTTCGTAGCCTGCGCGGTGCTGCGGCTGCGCGCGCAGGAAGTAGGCGCAGAGCATGGGCGTGAGCGACAGCGAGACCACGCCGGAAAAGAGGATGGCCGTGATGATGACCACCGCGAACTCGTAGAAGAGCCGCCCCACCACGCCGCCCATGAAGAGCACGGGGATGAAGACCGCGGCCAGCGAGATGGTCATGGAGATGATGGTGAAGCCGATCTCCCGCGAGCCGTCATGGGCCGCGGTGAGAGGGTCCTTGCCCATCTCCTGATGGCGGACGATGTTCTCCAGCATGACGATGGCGTCGTCCACCACGAAGCCCACGGCCAGCGTCAGCGCCATGAGCGAGAGGTTGTCCAGGCTGAAGCCCATGCCGTACATGACGGCAAAGGTGGAGATGACCGACATGGGCAGGGCCAGGCTGGGGATGATGGTGGCCGGCAGGTTGCGCAGGAAAAGGAAGATGACCAGCACCACCAGGAAGACCGTCAGCACGAGGGTGAACTTCACTTCGGCCACGGATTCGCGGATGGTCTCGGAGCGGTCATAGAAGATGTCCACGCCCACGGAGGGCGGCACCTGCCGCTGGAGCTCGGGCAAAAGCGCGCGGATGGCGTCCACCACTTCCACGGTATTGGCGCCGGGCTGCCGTTCCACGGCCAGGGTGATGCAGGGCGCGCCGTCATTGCTCCAGGAGAGCTGCTTGTCCTGCTCCACGCTGTCGACGACCCGGCCGATGTCGCGCAGGCGCACGGGCGCGCCGTCGCGGTAGGCCACGATGACGTCCCGGAAGGCCCGCGCATCCTCCAGCTGGCCGGAGGCCTTGATGGACTGCGAGCGCCGCGCCCCGTCCAGCGAACCGGTGGGCAGCTTGCTGTTGGCAGCCATGATGGCTTCGGACACCTCGTCGATGCCGAGGCCGCGCGTGGCCAGGGCGTCCGGGTCGAGCTGCACGCGCACGGCGTACTTCTTCTGCCCGTAGATGACCACCTGCGCAACGCCCTTGACCATGGAAAGCCGCTGGCCGATGAGCGTATCGGCGTATTCGTTGAGCTGATAGAGCGGCAGGGTCGGCGAGCTGACGCGCAGGTAGAGGATGGGCAGGTCGGCGGGGTTGACCTTGCGGAAGCTGGGGTCATTGGTCATGTTGGTGGGCAGACGGCGGCGGGCAAGGCCGATGGCCGCCTGCACGTCCAGGGCCGCGGCGTCGATGTCCCGGTCCAGGGCGAACTGGATGGTGATGCGCGTGCGCCCCGTGGCGTTGACCGAGGTGATGGAGTCGATGCCCGCGATGGTGAAGAACTCCTTTTCCAGCGGCGTAGCCACCGAGGCGGCCATGGTCTCCGGGTCCGCGCCGGACAGGTCGGCGGACACCTGGATGGTGGGAAAGTCCACGTTGGGCAGCTGGTTCACCGGCAGGTTGACATAGCCCGCCGCGCCAAAGAAGAGCAGGCCCAGCATGACGAGCACCGTGGCCACCGGACGGCGGATGAAGAGAGAAGCGATATTCATCTAGAACTCCAGGATCTGACGCAGCAGCAAAAACATTCCCAGCCCCGTGCAGAGCACGCCGATGGCCTTGCGGGCCAGCTCGGAGGAGATGCGTTTGGCCACCTGAAGGCCCACGAGACAGCCCGCCAGCTCCGCGAGCATGACCCACGGCAGGATCTTCCAGTCGATGAAGCCGGAACAGGCATTGCCCCAGCTGCCGGAGAGGATGGTGCCCAGCTGCATGAACATGGAGGACCCCACGGCATAGAAGGGCGTATAGCCCACGGCCACCATCCAGGGGATGGAGAGCACCGGCCCTCCCGCCCCGGTGAGCCCCGCCGTCAGGCCCGTCGCCAGGCCGATGCAGAACAACCCCCGGCCGGACAGCCAGAAGGCGCTGCCCTTCCCCTGCCGGTGAGGCCGCAGGGCCGCCAGCCCGGCAAAGATGATGACGCAGGCCAGCAGGCAGACCAGCGGCGGGCCGGGGATATGGGCGTTGAGCATCCCGCCGGCGATGCCCCCGGCGATGCCTCCCAGCAGGAAGACCACCGCCTCACGGGGCCGGTACCAGTCCCGGCGGGCATAGATCACCGCGCCCACGAGGCTCAGCGGGAAAAAGGAGAGCAGCGCCGTGCCCATGGCCACATGGGTCTCCAGCCCGCCCGCAAACATGAGTATGGGCGGAACGATGACTCCGCCCACGCCGGTGACGGCCCCCAGGAAGCCCACCAGAAAACAGACCGCCGTGATAGCCAGCATCACCGCCTCCCCCCTTCAAAAAAATCGCCGCCGTCCGCGGCCTCAGCACCAGCCCGGCGCATCCAGCAGGCCGCAGGAGGCCAGCGCGGCATAGAGCACGATGCCCGCGGCCGTGGACATATTGATGCTGCGCACGCCGCCGGGCTTCATGGGGATGCGCACCGCCTCCCCCTGCGCCAGCAGGGCGGCGGGCAGTCCGCGCGTCTCCGGCCCCATGACCAGACAATCATCCGGCGCGAAGGCAAAACGGTGCAGCGGCGTGCCGCCCCGCGCCGACGTCATGACGCAGCGGGGGGCACGTCCCCCGCGAACCTCGCGCGCCGCCGCCAGCCAGCTTTCCCAGTCCGGCCAGACCGAAAGGCGCACGTTGGGCCAGTAGTCCAGTCCGGCCCGGCGCAGATAACGGTCCTCCAGACGGAAGCCCAGCGGTTCGATGAGATGCAGCGGGGTGTCCGTGGCCGCGCACAGACGGGCCACATTGCCGGTATTGGGGGGGATCTCCGGCTCGTAGAGCACTAGTTCCACGCGCCGTCCTCCGCCCTGCCCGTCAGCCGCCCGGCGATGCCCGGCACCACCTGACAGCTCACCCGCATGTCCCGCGCGCCGTAGCCGCCGTCATCCAGCGTGGCGAAGGAATCCGCCTCCAGCACTTCCACCACGGCCCCTTCCGCGCCGTTTTCCGCCAGATGGGCGCGCAAAAGCTCCAGGGCCCGCGCCTCCACCTGCGGCAGGCGGGCGGATGCGGGCAGCCGTTCCTCATGGTCCAGAGCCGGGGCCCGCAGCAGACCGCGCCCGGTATCGGCGTAAACATCCAGCGTGGCCGTGGGCAGGGTCAGGGCCGCGCCTACGGCGTTGGCCACATCCGCATGGGGCGGACAGTCCACCGGCAGCCGCAGGAACTGCGCCAGCCGCTGCCGCATACGGTCCGCCGGGCCGCCCACCAGCCAGACGCGGCCGGGCCGCAACGTCCGCATGCCCTTGAGCGCCGCCAGCGTATAGACCGGGCGCTCATTGCAGCCGCGCAAGAGCCTGTCCGCGGCCTCGCCGATCTGCCGCAGGGCATCCGCCACGGCCTGCCGGGCCAGCTCCTCGCAGGGCCGCCCGGCCTCCGCCGCCAGCGCCTCCAGCGCCCGGCGCGAGGCCGCCGCGTCGCCGGAAAGCGGACTGCCCGGCGTTTCGGCATCCAGGACATTGAGCGCGTCCAGCAGGGTCGGCCGGGCGCCGCCGAAAGCGCAGGCCGGGCCTTCGCGCAGCGGGCCCACACGCACGCCGTCCTCCGCAAGGTTCAGGAGCGAATCCCCGCCCACGCCGATGGACAGCGAGGCCAGCGCCCGCACCAGCGTGCGCCGTCCGCCCAGCAGCATGCCGTCCCTGTCCACCACCGGCGAACCGTCCACGAAGACGGCCAGATCGGTAGTGGTGCCGCCCATATCCATGAGCAGGGAGCATTCGTCCTCCTCCACGGGCGCAAGGGCCATGACGCCCATGACGCTGGCCGCCGGGCCGGAAAGGATGGATTGCACCGGCTCCCGCCGCGACAGCGCCGCGGGGACGGCCCCGCCGTCCGCCTTGAGCAGACGCACGGGAGCGCTGATGCCCGCCCGCGCGAGCTCGCCCTCCACGGCATCCAGGAAGGCGGCGTGCAGACGGGCCACGGCCGCGTTGTAATAGGCGGTGGCGATGCGGCGCGGGAAATTGAGCTGCCCGGAAAGGGCATGGCCGCAGGTCACGGGCAGGCCGCAGGCACGGGCGGCCACATCGCGCATGGCGTTCTCATGCGCGGGGTTGCGGGGCGAGAACTTGCCCACGCAGGCCACGGCGCGCACGCCTTCCGCCTTCCAGCGCGCGCACGCGCTGGCGAGCGCCTCCGTGGCGAGGGGCGTCACTTCCGTCCCCCGGTGATCCAGCCCGCCGGGCGCCACGCAGACATGACCACCCAGGGCGAAACGCTCCGGCGCGAGGCCCGGCCCGGCGGAAAGGGCCAGCCCCACCCTGTCGGCCTTGTCCTGCACGATGGCGTTGACGGCCAGGGTAGCCCCCAGGGTCACCCGGCGGATGCGTTCGAACATGCCGTCCCGTACCGCCGGCTGCTCCCGCAGCCGCCGCAGCACCTCGGCTACGGATGACGGCAGATCGTCATGACAGGTTACGGTCTTGGCCGCCGCCACCAGGCCTTCCGGCCCGCACAGGACGGCGTCGGTATGCGTTCCCCCGGCGTCTATGCCCAATACATATTCTGTCATGCCTGTTCTCCCCAGGGCCTGTCAACGCTATTCGCCGTTTGTTTGGGGGGAAGGGAAACCCCTCCGCCGGCGCGAGAGGGGTTTCCCTTCCCCCCAAGCCCCCCATCCCTTCCCCAGCGCGCTTTTATCCGGAGAAGTGCAGGGACATGAGCCATCCCTCATCAAAAGGCAAGCGGAACGTGTTCAGCCCCATATCTTATCCATTGAAATTATTTGTAAAATTTATGTCAACACGGCCTAGGGCATCTTGCCTTTGAAAAAAGGCGGAATGCGAGGCGGCGCCGCCGCGCCGACCGGCCCAAACCGCGCGAAAAAACCGCATTTTTCCGCGAAACGCCAGGCCGTATGGTTTGAAGCGCAACGCGTTTCAAACAGAAAATGCTCTCTTGAGGGCGGCCATGCGGCCGCGCCTTCTTTTTGTAGCTTCCGGCGGCGGCTCTGGCAAGCGGCCGCCAGCATGACCCTTGCGTTATGGCGCGCTTTTCAGTAATTTTTTTCTTCGCGCGGCCTGACCGCGACTACACGTACCGGCACAGAAGGATGCTCACATGGAGAAAACGAAATTTATCTGGTTTGACGGCAAGTTGGTCCCGTGGGAACAGGCGCAGGTGCATGTGCTGACCCACGCGCTGCATTACGGCAGCGCCGTTTTTGAAGGTATCCGCGCCTATGCCTGTGCGGACGGCACGTCCTCGGTCTTCCGCCTGGCCGAGCACAGCACCCGCCTCGTCAACTCCGCCAAGATCCTTCGTCTGGAACTGCCCTACACGGCCAAGCAGATCTCCGAAGCCGTGGTCGAGACCCTCAAGGCCAACAAGCTGCGTGAAGGTTACATCCGTCCCCTCTCCTTCGTGGGCGAAGGGGAGATGGGCGTCTACCCCGGCAGCAACCCCGTGCACACCATCATCGCGGTCTGGCCCTGGGGCGCCTACCTCGGCCCCGAAGCTCTGGAAATGGGCATCCGCGCCAAGACCAGCTCCTTCGCCCGCATGCACGTCAATACCCTCATGAGCAAGGCCAAGGCCGCGGGCAACTACGTGAACTCCATCCTGGCCAAGGTGGAAGCCAAGGAAGAAGGCTACGACGAAGCCGTCATGCTGGACACCAATGGTTTCGTGTCCGAAGCCAGCGGCGAGAACATCTTCATCGTGCGGGACGGCATCATCAAGACCACGCCGTGGACGTCCATCCTCGGCGGCATCACCCGTGACGCCGTGATGACCGTGGCCCGCGACCTCGGCTACCGCGTGGAAGAACAGCAGTTCACCCGCGACGAGCTCTACATCGCCGATGAGGCCTTCTTCACCGGTACGGCCGCCGAACTGACCCCCATCCGCGAAGTGGACCGCCGCGTCATCGGCGCGGGCAAGGCCGGCCCGGTGACCAAGCATCTGCAAAAGGAATTCTTTGCCGTCGTCAAGGGCGAAAACCCCAAGTATGCCGGCTGGAGCACGCATTACACCGTCTAGTCTCGCCGTCCGCCGGGGCGCGCCCCTCGCGGCGCGCCCCCATCCTGCCGCATGAAGCACCTCTCTCTCGCCGCACGTTACCGCCCCCAGACCTTTGCCGAGGTCGCCGGACAGGACACGGTCAAGGCCGTCCTTTCCCGCGCCGCCGCCGAGGACAAGGTGGCGGCCGCCTATCTGCTCAGCGGCACCCGCGGCGTGGGCAAGACCACCATTGCCCGCATCTTCGCCAAGGCCCTCAACTGCGAGCACGCCCCCGGCCCGGAGCCCTGCAACCAGTGCTCCCAGTGCCGCAAGATCACCCAGGGCAGCCATGTGGACGTGGCCGAGATCGACGGCGCGTCCAACAACAGCGTGGACGACGCCCGCGCCCTGCGCGAGACCATCGGTTATGCGCCCATGGAAGGCCGCTACAAGGTCTTCATCATCGACGAGGCGCACATGCTCTCGCGCAACGCCTTCAACGCCCTGCTCAAGACGCTGGAGGAACCGCCGAGCCGGGTGGTCTTCATCTTCGCCACCACGGAAGTGCACAAATTCCCCATCACCATCGTCAGCCGCTGCCAGCACTTCGTCTTCCGCCATCTGGGGGAGGACGCGCTGCACGCGCATCTGTGCGAGGTGCTGGACAAGGAGGGCCTGAGCTACGAGGAGGCCGCCGTGCGCCTCATCGCCCGCCGGGCGGCGGGCAGCGTGCGCGACAGCATGTCCCTGCTCGATCAGGCGCTGGCCCTGGGCGGCGACACGCTCACGGCCGGCGTGACCCGCGAAGTGCTGGGCCTGGCCGGACAGGAACTTTTCTCCAGCCTTTTCGAGGCCCTCGCCGGACGGGACTGCCCCACCGTGGCCGAACTCTCCCGCCGCATCGCCGCCCAGGGCGTGGACATCGGCTTCTTCGTGCGGGAGCTGGCCGGACATCTGCGCACGCTCTTTCTGCTGCGGCAGGCCGGGACGGCCATGCTGCCCCATCTGGGCCTCACCCGCGACGAGGCCGCCTGCTGGCAGGCGCTCGCCCCCCGCTTCTCGGCCACGCACCTGCATGCCGCCTGGCAAATGACGCTGGACGCCCAGCGCGGCATCGTGCAGAATCCCGAACCGGCCGCCGCGCTGGAGCTGCTGCTGCTCAATCTGGCCCTGCTGCCCCAGCTGCTGCCGCTGGACCGCCTGCCGGAGACGCCCGCCGTCCCGCCGGTCCCGGCCGCGGGCATAGCGTCCGGCCGTCCGGCGGGCCCGATCCCCGCGTCCCATGCCGCCAGCGTGCCGCCCGTACAGACCGGCCGCACGGATGGCGGCGAGGCCCCGCGCCAGGCAGGCGCCGGAGCCCCGCGTGCCGTGCGGACGGAGGCCGCCGCGACGGCTGCCGACGAGGACGCGGAAAGCGAGGACCCCGCCCCGGCGCACAGCCCGCTCGAAGCGCAGGAAGAGCCCGCGCCCGCCGCGGACAACGCCCGGCCCGCGCCCGTCATGACGCCGCCGGCCGCAGAGGCCGCTCCACAGCGGGAAACGCCGCCGCCCGGCGGGACGGATGCTGCCGCCACGGCTCCGGCCGGAGCCCCGCTGGACTGGTCGGCCTTCTGCGAATACTGCCGGACGGAACAGGCTGAAGGCCGTCCGTCGCCGCCGCCCTACCTGCTGCGGCAGATGCGGGCCGAATGGACGCCGGGCCGCCTGCGCCTCTATCCCGGCGCGGGCCAGATCCTGAAGCAGGCGGAGAAGCACCGAGCGGACATCCTGGCGGCGCTGGCCCGTTACGGAGCCGGAGAACCGGAGCTGGAGCTCGTCCCGCCCCGTCCGCCCCGCACCGAAGCCGATCTCATCGAGGAATTTCGTCAGCGGCCGGAGATGCAGGACTGCCTCTCGCTGCTCAATGCAACCATAAAACACTGTACCGAAGCATAAGGAGAACTCCATGCGCAACATGAACGACATTCTGCGCCAGGCGCAGGTCATGCAGCACAAACTTGCCAAGCTCCAGCAGGAAGCTGCCGAGCGCAACTACGAAGCCACCAGCGGCGGCGGCATGGTCAAGGCCGTGGTCAGCGGCAAGCAGGAGCTGCGCAGCATCTCCATCGACCCCAAAGCTCTGGAAGGCGGCGACGTGGAGATGCTCCAGGATCTCATCCTGGCCGCGGTCAATGAAGCCGGCCGCATCGCCCGCGAAACGCTGGAACGCGAGATGAGCGCCATCTCCGGCGGCATCAAGCTGCCGGGCGTCTTCTAGCCCATGTCCGCACGCATACCGGAACCGCTGCGAGAGCTGGTCGAACAGCTCTCGCGCCTGCCGGGGCTCGGCCCCAAATCCGCCATGCGGGTGGCCATGACCCTGCTCAAATGGCCGGAGGCCGAAACGCGCCGCCTCGGACGCAATGTGCATGACCTGCGGGACAAGCTGCACCTCTGCTCCCGCTGCGGCGGCCTTTCGTCCACGGACCCCTGCACCATCTGTAGCGACGCCGCCCGGCAGCGGGACACGCTCTGCCTCGTCGCCGAATGGGACAGCATGCTGGCCCTTGACGAGGGCGGCTTCTACCACGGGCAGTACATGATCCTTGGCGGCCTGCTGGCCCCGCTGGAAAAGGTGGACTCCGAGAGCCTCGATCTGGAACGGCTCGTCCGCCGTCTGGAAGAAGGGGAGATCACGGAACTCATCCTGGCGCTGGGAGCGACGCTGGAGGCCGAGAACACGGCATCCTTCATCAAGTCGCTGGTGCGGCAGCGCTTCCCCGGCATCAAGGTGTCCCGTCTGGCCCAGGGCATCCCGCTGGGGGCCGAAGTCAAATATATGGACAGGGAAACGCTCCGGCAGTCCCTGCAATACCGTCAGGACCTCTAAACCGCCTGACGACGGCGGGAACGGCGGGGAGCGGCACGCCTCCCCCCCGACCGCCGGGATGCCGTCGCGGCGCATCCCGGCGCGCTGTCCCGCATCCGGCGCGCCCCCTGAGCTGTCCTTTTGCTTCCTGGGGGACATCACACGTTCGCCGCATCCTCTCCGGAGCTTTTCCCTTTGGGAGGTCCTGCGTTCCAAACCGTACGGTCTGGCGTTCCACGGAAAAACGCGCTTCTCCCCCTCCTCTCCGGGCCGGACGGCTCTGTGTCGGCGCGCCGCGTTTTGCCTTTTTCAAGGGCAAAGCGCTCTAAATCTCTGACGCATCCAGCCGATAAGATTTACCGACCCGTTTCACCCGTGCTTTTCGGAGGCGTAGCATGCAAGCCCTGAGTATCAAGCTGACCGCCCTGCTTTTCATCGCCCTTGCCCTGACGGCGGGAGTATCGCTGACTGTGGCCTCGCCTCTGGCGGGTCTGGCCACGGCGATCATCCTGCTCCTCTTGGGGGCGTTTTTCATCCACCGCCTGACCGCGCCGCTCAGCGCAGCCGGAGCGCTCATCCAGCAGGCCAATACGGCTCCTGACGACCTGGATCTGGCCCCGCGCGAGGAAGACCCGCTCTGCGCCGCCATCCGCGAATATATCCGCAAGCGTGAGGAACGTGCCTACTGGTACGAAAGCATCCTCAATACGGTTCCCTACGGCATCTCCGTGACGGACATGGACATGCGCTGGACCTTCTGCAATACCGCCGCTCTGCGTTCCATGCAGAAAACGGACATGCAGCAGGTGCTGGGCCAGCACTGCTCGGCCAAGAACGGCTCCACCTGCAATACGCCCAACTGCGGCATCGAACGCCTGCGTCATGGCGAGCATGAACTGGTCAATATCCTGAGCAACGGCCACGCCATGCGCGTCCACCTCGAATTCCTCAAGAACCGCGCCGGAGAGACCATCGGCCATGTGGAACTGAGCCAGGACGTGACCGAAGAGCTGAGCCTCAAGCGGGAAGCGGGCATCTCCTCCCGCAAGGCGCGCATGGATACCGTCGATCAGCTCAAGGACGTGGTGGAAAAGCTCAACGCCATGACCGACACGCTCTCCAATGAAGTCAGCAAGGTGCGGCAGGATGCGGAACACGCTTCGGCGCGTCTCGCGGAGACCTCCGCCGCCATGGAAGAGATGAACTCCACCGTGCTGGAAGTGGCCAGGAATGCCGAAGACGCCGCCCAGGCCTCGGATTCCGTCCAGAAGCAGGCCAACACCGGCATGGAGATCATGAACAACACCGTCAACGGCATGAAGAACGTGCAGCAGCGCTCCATGAGCATCAAGGACGATATGGAGCATCTGGACGGACAGGCCCGCGCCATCGGCGCCGTGCTGACCATCATCCGCGACATCGCCGACCAGACCAACCTGCTGGCCCTCAATGCCGCCATTGAAGCGGCCCGCGCCGGGGAAGCCGGACGCGGCTTTGCCGTGGTGGCCGACGAAGTGCGCAAGCTGGCCGAAAAGACCATGAGCGCCACCAAGGAAGTGGAAGATTCCATCGGCGCGGTGCAGGCCGGTACCCGCCGCAACACCGATACGGTGGAGGCCGCTGTGGGCGACATCGAAAAAGTGGCTGAGATGGCCCAGTCCTCCGGGCAGGCCCTGGAGCAGATCCAGGCGCTGGCCGGCGATTCCAGCCGTCAGGTGCAGGCCATCGCCGCGGCGGCCACCCAGCAGTCCGCCGCGTCGGAAGAGATCGCCCGCGCCATCTCCGAAGTCAACGTCCTCGGCGGCACCATCTCGGAAAGCATGATCACCGCCAGCAGCACGGTGGCGATGCTGGCCGAACAGGCCCACACCATCCAGAACGTGCTGGAAGGCATCCGCGGCGATGTGGCCCGCGAAGCGGAAACAGCCGCGTCCGAGATCTCCAGCTTGCGCCGGTAAGGCCGCTCGCCTGCCTTTTCCGCAGCAAAAACCGCCCTTCGGGGCGGTTTTTCTTTGGGCAGCGGACGGCAGCCGGCTGATGCCGCCGGCGGCGAAAGTGCCTGTGTGCCTCCGGCTGTTCGGCCGTGGGCACAGAGCGTACGAACAAAGGCGCCCGACAGGCCTTGCTGGTGCCCGCGTCGCCCGCGCACGGGAGCCTCTCGCCCCACCAGCTCACAGCCTGCCGCTCTGCTGCGGAGAAGCAGAAAAACAACGGCGGCCCGGTCGCCCGGATGCCGCCGCTGTCATGCCATCAAAGAGCGGAGGGACTCCGCCTGTCGATCCTGGAGCATTTTCCTGTTTGCAACGCTTCGCGTTCCAAACCATCCAGCCTGTCGATTCACGGAAAACGCGGTTTTTCGGCGTGGTTCAGGCCGGGCGGCGCTGTGACGCCGCCTCGCGTTTTCCCTTTTTTCAAAGGCAAAACGCTCTAGGGATGATCCTTGAACTTGTCGGCCAGCGCCTCGCTGCCGTTGTGGCAGGGGGTGCAGTCCATGACGCCCTTGGCCCAGTTGGCCTCGTTGCCCTTGGTCTGGTGACAGGCGCCGCAGGTCTCCACGGCGTCCTGCTTGGCGAAGGACCCCTTGAAGTTCTTGCCCTGATCGATCTTGGCATTGAAGATCTCGGCAGCCTTGCCGGCCACGTCGGCCGTGAGACGCCCGCAACGTTCATTGCGCTTCTTGCTGGTGGCCTCGATCTTGTTGGCGTAACACCATTTGGAAACGGAGATGTGGCAGAGCACGGACTGGGAGGCGCTCTGCGGCAGTTCGCCCTTCACGCCCTTGGCCGCCTCGCCGGGCTGGTAGATGGGCAGTTTGGTGGTCTCGTACCAGCGATACAGTTCATTCACCATCGGGGTGCGCTCGTCACGCCCCCAGAACAGGGCAAAGGCCGCCGCAGCGCCATAGAGCGCGCCGCAGATGGTGCCCCAGTCGGAGATGCCGCCCTTGTTGGCTTCCAGCATGGAGAAGGGGAACTGGCTGTACGGCGCGCCGTACTTTTCGGCCAGCAGGCCCACGATGCTGTAAAAGGAGCCGTACCCGCAGGCATAGCCCTTGTGCCAGTAGCCGTCATACGCCACGGCGGCGCATTCTTTCGGGTCCAGCTTGTGCGGCGTCCAGCTGAAATCGCCGCCCGCCTGCGCAAAGCGCTTCATCTTTTCCGACGCCGCCACAGCCGTTGCCGCCATGCCCGAAAGCGCCGTTCCGGCCGCCAGGCCGCCAAGCCCCATCATGAGTTGCCGTCTGCTGAAATCCATAGCTCCTCCCTTGGATGAAAACAGGTGCAACATCCCCGTACCGTACGGGGGCTTTGTTCAATATTTCACTACGCCCATCCTCCGGCAAGGTCAACGGACGAACAGAATTTTCAAAAAAAATCTTCCCGACCTCTGGACGACGTTCAGGAAAGACTTACCTATGCTTCACGACCGGATGCGGCATCGCCCCCGGTCTTGCTACGAGCTATTTCCGCTGGGAGGATTCAGATATGTCCAAGATTATCGGTATCGACCTTGGGACCACCAATTCCTGCGTCTACGTCATGGAAGGCAAGGATCCCAAGTGCATCACCAATCCGGAAGGCGGCCGCACCACGCCCTCCGTCGTCGCCTTCACCGACAAAGAACGCCTGGTGGGCGAGATCGCCAAGCGCCAGTCCGTCACCAATCCCAAACGGACCATCTTTGCCATCAAGCGCCTCATGGGCCGCAAGTTCGCGTCCCCCGAAGTGGACCGCTGGAAGGAACACTCCCCCTACACCATCACCAAGGCCGCCAATGACGACGCCGGTGTGGAAGTGGACGGCCGCACCTACACGGCCCCTGAGATCTCGGCCATGATCCTGGCCAAGCTCAAGGCCGATGCGGAAGCTTACCTCGGCGAAAAGGTGAGCGAAGCCGTCATCACGGTGCCCGCCTACTTCAACGACGCCCAGCGCC